>CAMDBL010000053.1 GCA_945889015.1 Devosia equisanguinis | reverse complement strand
TGTCCGGCCACGGGCCGGACACCGTCGTAAACGTCACTCTGCGGCGGCAGGCGGCAGCGCCGGCCGTTCGACGGGCTCGGCCGGCGGCTCGACGGCGACGACCTCGGAGTTGAGCAGCTCGACGTTGAGGCCGAGAGCGCGCATCTCCTTGACGAGCACGTTGAAGCTTTCCGGGATACCCGCCTCGAAGGTGTCGTCGCCACGCACGATGGCCTCGTACACCTTGGTGCGGCCGGCGACGTCGTCCGACTTCACCGTCAGCATCTCCTGCAGCGTGTAGGCCGCGCCGTAAGCCTCGAGCGCCCACACTTCCATCTCGCCGAAGCGCTGGCCGCCGAACTGGGCCTTGCCGCCCAGCGGCTGCTGGGTGACGAGGCTGTAGGGGCCGATCGAACGGGCGTGGATCTTGTCGTCGACGAGATGGTGCAGCTTCAGGATGTACTTGTAGCCGACGGTCACCTTGCGATCGAACTGCTCGCCGGTCCGGCCATCGCACAGGGTCACCTGTCCGCTGGTGTCGAACCCGGCCTGCTTCAGCATCGCCACGATGTCGGGCTCGCGCGCACCGTCGAACACCGGCGTCGCGATCGGCACGCCGCGCTTCAATTGCTCGGCCGCCGCCGCGAAGTCCTCGTCCTTGATCAGCGCCTTGGTCTCACCGGCGGTGTAGACCTTGCCCATCACATCCCTGAGCCCCTTGCTCTGACCACTCTCGTGGTACTGCTGCAAGGCATCGTCGATGATCCGGCCGAGGCCGCGGCAGGCCCAGCCGAGATGGGTCTCGAGGATCTGGCCGACGTTCATGCGCGAGGGCACGCCGAGCGGGTTCAACACCACGTCAACGTGCGTGCCGTCCTCGAGGAACGGCATGTCCTCGCACGGCACGATGCGCGAGACGACGCCCTTGTTACCGTGCCGGCCGGCCATCTTGTCGCCAGGCTGGATCTTGCGCTTCACCGCGACGAAGACCTTGACCATCTTCATAACGCCGGGCGGCAGCTCGTCACCGCGCTGCAGCTTGTCGACCTTGTCGACGAAGCGGCGTTCCAGGCTCTTCTTGGCGTCCTCGTACTGCTTGTTGATGGCCTCGAGCTCGGCCTGGGCCTTCTCGTCCTTGAGGCCGATCTCCCACCACTGGCTGCGCGGGATCTCGTCGAGCACCGCCTGGTCGATCTCGGTGCCCTTGCGGGCGCCCTTGGGACCCTTGGCGACCTCCTTGCCCATCAGCGAATCCTTGAGACGCGCATAGACGTTGCGGTCCAGGATCTGCAGCTCGTCGTCGCGGTCCTTGGCGAGGCGCTCGATCTCCTCGCGCTCGATCGCCATCGCACGCTCGTCCTTCTCGACGCCGTGGCGATTGAACACGCGCACCTCGACCACCGTGCCGGTGACGCCCGGTGGCAGACGCAGCGACGTGTCGCGGACGTCGGAAGCCTTCTCGCCGAAGATGGCGCGGAGCAGCTTCTCCTCCGGCGTCATCGGGCTTTCGCCCTTCGGCGTGATCTTGCCGACCAGGATGTCGCCCGGGTTGACCTCGGCGCCGATGTAGACGATGCCGGCCTCGTCGAGGTTTTTCAGCGCCTCTTCCGACACGTTCGGAATGTCGCGCGTGATTTCCTCCGGCCCGAGCTTGGTGTCGCGGGCCATCACCTCGAACTCCTCGATGTGGATCGAGGTGAAGATGTCGTCGGACACGATGCGCTCGGAGAGCAGGATCGAGTCCTCGAAATTGTAGCCCATCCAGGGCATGAACGCGACGAGCACGTTCTTTCCGAGCGCGAGATCGCCGAGGTCGGTCGAGGGACCATCGGCCAGGATCTCGCCGGCCGTCACCGAGTCGCCCACGTTCACCAGCGGACGCTGGTTGATGCAGGTGTTCTGGTTCGAGCGCTGGAACTTGCGCAGACGGTAGATGTCGACGCCCGGCTTGGAGGCGTCGGTCTCCTCCGTCGCACGGATGACGATACGAGTTGCATCGACCTGGTCGACGACGCCGGTGCGGCGGGCGGCGATGGCGGCGCCCGAGTCACGGGCGACCACGTCCTCCATGCCGGTCCCGACGAGCGGTGCCTCGGCGCGGATCAGCGGCACCGCCTGACGCTGCATGTTCGAGCCCATCAGCGCGCGGTTGGCGTCGTCGTTCTCGAGGAACGGGATCAACGCGGCGGCGACCGAAACCAGCTGCTTGGGAGACACGTCGATGTAGTCGACCTTCTCCTTCGGCACCGGCAGCACGTCGCCGTTGTAGCGGCAGATGATGAACTCGCCCGAGAGCATGTTCTTGGCATCGATCTCGGCGTTGGCCTGAGCGACGTGGTGGCGCATCTCCTCCATCGCGGAGAGATAGACCACGTCGTCGGTCACCTTGCCGTCGCGCACCTTGCGGTACGGGCTCTCGATGAAGCCGTACTTGTTGACGCGCGCGAACGTCGCCAGCGAATTGATCAGGCCGATGTTGGGGCCTTCCGGCGTCTCGATCGGGCAGATGCGACCGTAGTGCGTGGGATGCACGTCGCGCACCTCGAAGCCGGCGCGCTCGCGGGTCAGACCGCCCGGCCCGAGGGCGGACAGGCGCCGCTTGTGCGTGATCTCCGACAGCGGATTGGTCTGGTCCATGAACTGGCTGAGCTGCGAGGAGCCGAAGAAC
Organism: Devosia equisanguinis; assembly: GCA_945889015.1. Lineage (GTDB taxonomy): Bacteria > Pseudomonadota > Alphaproteobacteria > Rhizobiales > Hyphomicrobiaceae > CAMDBL01. The sequence continues at coordinate 20,302 of CAMDBL010000053.1, read as the reverse complement.
TCGCGCACGGCGGCGGCCGCCGGCTTGGCGTTGATCAGGTCCTGCGGCATCACGGTGTCGATGTCGACCGAGGACATGCGCTCCTTGATGGCGCGCTCCATCCGCAGCAGACCCAGCCGGTACTGGTTCTCCATCAACTCGCCGACCGAGCGCACGCGCCGGTTGCCGAGATGGTCGATGTCGTCGATCTCGCCCTTGCCGTCGCGCAGGTCGACCAGCGTCTTGACCACGGCGAGGATGTCCTCGCGGCGCAGCACCCGCATAGTGTCGGGCGCATCGAGGTCGAGGCGCATGTTCATCTTGACGCGGCCGACGGCCGACAGATCGTAGCGCTCGCCGTCGAAGAACAGGCCGTGGAACAGGTTGGTCGCCGCCTCGACGGTCGGAGGCTCACCGGGCCGCATGACCCGGTAGATGTCCATCAGCGCTTCCTGACCGTTGGAGTTCTTGTCGATGTTCAAGGTGTTGCGGATGAAGGCGCCGACATTGACGTGATCGATGTCGAGGAGGTTGAACTCCTTGATCTTCTGGTCCTTCAGCTCGGCCAGCACCTTGGCGTCCAGCTCCTCGCCGGCCTCGGCGTAGATCTGGCCGTTCTCCATGTTGACGATGTCTTCGGCGATATAGCGGCCAGCCAGATCCTCGGAGGAGACCAGCACCTCCTTGAGACCGGATTCGGCCAGCTCACGCGCCTTGCGTGCGGTGATCTTCTCGCCCGCCTTGGCAACGACGTCGCCGGTCTTGGCATCCCTGAGGTCGGCCGCCGGCGTCACCGAGCGCATCTTCTCGGCCACGAACGGCATCCGCCATCCGTGCTTGCCGTCCTTCACCGGCACCATGTTGTAGAACGTCGACAGGATCTGCTCGTCGTCGAGACCCAGCGCGTACAGCAGCGTCGTCACCGGCAGCTTGCGGCGGCGGTCGATGCGCACGTAGACGACGTCCTTGGCGTCGAACTCGAAGTCGAGCCAGGAGCCGCGATAGGGAATGATGCGGGCCGCGAACAGGAACTTGCCCGAGGAATGCGTCTTGCCCTTGTCGTGGTCGAAGAACACGCCGGGCGAGCGATGCATCTGCGAGACGATCACGCGCTCGGTGCCGTTGATCACGAACGTGCCGTTCGACGTCATGAGCGGCATGTCGCCCATGTAGACGTCCTGCTCCTTCACGTCCTTGATCGACTTCGAGCCGGTCTCCTCGTTCACGTCGAACACGATCAAGCGCAGCTTGACCTTCAGCGGCGCCGAGAACGTCATGTCGCGCTGCATGCACTCGTCGACGTCGTACTTCGGCGGCTCGAACTCGTAGCGCACGAACTCGAGCGTGGCCCGGCCCGAGAAATCCGAGATCGGGAACACGGACTTGAACACCGCCTGCAGGCCATGATCGCCGGGACGGCCCCCGGGCGGCTCCTTGACCATCAGGAAGTCGTCGTACGAACTCTTCTGCACCTCGATCAGGTTCGGCATCTCCGCGACTTCGCGGATATGACCAAACCGCTTCCTGATGCGCTTGCGGCCGGCAAAGGTTTCAGCCATGTCAGCTCCTTCCGGTGGCGCGGGGGTGGCATCCCCGCGGTTCTTGTGACGATTGCGACACGGGCGCCCGACCCGGTCCCTGAAACGGCTCACCGGAGGGCCCAAAACAGCGGTTTTTCACCGCCTGGACCCTCCGGAGAACCGTCGTACAAATCTCCCTCTCCCCATCGCCGGCTCCGGCGACGGGGAGAGGGAAAACGTCTTACTTCACCTCGACCTTGGCGCCCTGGTCCTCGAGCTGCTTCTTGATCTTCGCAGCATCGTCCTTGGACACGCCTTCCTTGACGGCCTTGCCGCCGGCCTCGACGAGGTCCTTGGCTTCCTTCAGGCCGAGACCCGTGATCGCACGGACCTCCTTGATGACGTTGATCTTCTTGTCGCCGCCAGCGACCAGGATGACGGAGAACTCGGTCTGCTCCTCGACGGCGGCAGCAGCGGCGGCAGGGGCGGCCGCGACAGCGACGGCGGCGGCAGCCGACACGCCCCACTTCTCCTCGAGCATCTTGGCGAGCTCGGCAGCCTCGAGCACGGTCAGGCTCGACAGGTCGTCGACGATCTTGGAAAGGTCAGCCATTGTTGTAGTCCTTCAGTCCGATTTCGGTTTGGATCAGTGATGTTGAAAGCATGGCGCGGACGCCTGCTCACGAAGCCTGACTTGCCTTCGCCTGAACGACGCGCGCCAGCTTGGCACCGGGCTCCTTGACCGTGCGGGCGATCTTGGTCGCCGGCGCGTTCAGGAGGCCGATGAGCTTTGCACGCAGCTCGTCGAGCGAGGGCAGAGCAGCAAGCGCCTTGACGCCATTGGCGTCGAGAAGGGTACGGCCCATGGCGCCGCCGAGGATCACGAGCTTTTCGTTACCCTTGGCGTAATCCACGGTCGCCTTGGCGGCAGCGATGGGATCCTTGGAGTAGGCCAGGATCGTCGGCCCCTTCAAGAGATCCACCATGCCCTCGGCACCGGTGTCCTTCAGCGCGAGCTTCGCCAGCTTGTTCTTGGCCACCTTCACGGAGCCGCCCGCATCCTTGATGCGCTTGCGGAATTCCGCGGATTGAGCGGCCACCATGCCGGTATTGTGGGCGACGACGATCACACCGACGTCCTGGAACGCGGTGTTGAGCGACGTCACGAGCGCTTTCTTTGCGGCTCTATCCACCAGCTCACTCCTCTTTGCAGATACGCTCGTCCGCGTGCCTGCGGGTTTCACCCTGCCGCCTGATGCCAGGGCCTTTCGGTCCCGGCGCCCGGCAGCGCTACGCCTGTCCACTCCGCGCGCGCCCGAAAGGCGGCACAGGGCTCATCCCCAAGAGGTCCAAACCGGGCCCGGACTGCTCCGGGCCGGCAGGTCTCCTGTCTCATGCAGGCCCCTGGACGATGGGCTTTAAGCGGCCGGCGGCACGAGGCTACCTGCAGCACCTGCAATCTCGGACAGGTTCCGATCGACGTCGGCGGCATGAGCCACCCTGGCCGACCGGATCACACCCGGGCCAGAGCCCGGATGGTCCTTCGAGGCCCGCGCCGCAGCGCCGGCCTCAGTCTCGATGTCACGCCTGCGGCACGACGATCGTGAACGACGACGTGTCGACCTTGATGCCCGGGCCCATGGTCGAGCTCAGCGACACCTTCTTGATGTAGGTGCCCTTGGAGCCGGCCGGCTTCGAGCGCGCCACGGCGTCGATGAACGCCCTAATGTTCTCGACCAGCGCCGTTTCGGTGAAGCTCGCCTTGCCGACGCCGGCATGGATGATGCCGGCCTTCTCGACGCGGAACTCGACCGAGCCGCCCTTGGCTCCCTTGACGGCGCCGGTGACGTCCATGGTCACCGTGCCCACGCGCGGGTTCGGCATCAGGCCGCGCGGGCCCAGCACCTTGCCGAGGCGGCCAACGAGGCCCATCATGTCGGGCGTCGCGATGCAGCGGTCGAAATTGATCTGGCCCTTCGAGACCTGCTCGACGAGCTCCTCTGCCCCGACCACGTCGGCGCCGGCGGCCTTCGCCTCTTCGGCCTTGGCGCCGCGTGCGAATACCGCGACGCGGGCCGTGCGGCCTGAGCCGTTCGGCAGGTTGCAGACGCCACGCACCATCTGGTCGGCGTGCTTGGGATCGACGCCGAGGTTCATCGCGATCTCGATCGTCTCGTCGAACTTCGACTTGGCGCGCGACTTCACGACCTTTACCGCCTCGTCGACGGCATAGGCCTTGTCGCGATCCAGCCCCTCGCGCAGTGCTGCCGCGCGCTTGCCGCCTGCGAGCCGGGCGGCCTTGATCTTCTCGGGTGCAACGTTCGCCATGTCAGTTACTCCGTCACCGTCAGACCCATCGACCGGGCCGAGCCTGCGATCGTGCGCGCGGCGGCCTCGAGATCGTCGGTGTTGAGATCCTTCATCTTCAGCTTGGCGATATCGCGCACCTGCGCCATCGTCACCTGCCCGGCGACATCACGGCCCGGAGTCTTGGAGCCGGAGGTCAGGCTGGCCGCCTTCTTGAGGAAGAACGACGCCGGCGGCGTCTTCATCTCGAAGGTGAACGAGCGGTCGGAGTAGACCGTGATCTTGACCGGGATAGGAGTCTCTGGCTCCATATCCTTGGTCTTGGCGTTGAACGCCTTGCAGAACTCCATGATGTTGACGCCGCGCTGACCGAGCGCGGGGCCGATCGGCGGCGAGGGATTCGCCTTGCCTGCAGGAACCTGCAGATTGATGAAGCCGTCTACTTTCTTCGCCATGATGTCTCCTTCGACATGCAGAGAGGTGCGACAGCACCCCCGGGCTTAGCGGTTTTCACGGGCACGTGGCGCGTGCCCTCCCGCGACATGCAGCAACGAAACCCTGAGGTCTCGCTCCTGCGCTAGATGATGTCCGCGACGATCCCGTCACCGGACGACGTGCGCGACCTGTGGCGTCCCACGCCCGGCCGCGCCCTCAGGTCAACTGACCACCTTCTCGACCTGGCTGAACTCCAATTCCACCGGCGTCGGGCGCCCGAAGATCGAGACCGCCACCTTGAGGCGAGCCCGCTCCTCGTCGACCTCCTCGACGTGGCCCTGGAACGAGGCGAACGGACCGTCGGCGACCTTGACCTGCTCGCCGATCTCGAAGGTGATGGTCGGCTTCGGACGCTCCCCACCCTCCTTGACCTGATTGAGCATGCGCATCGCCTCATCCTCGGAGATGGGCATCGGCCTATTGTCGGCACCGAGGAACCCGGTGACCTTCGGCGTGTTCTTGATGAGAACGAACGCGGCGTCCGTCATCTCCATCTTGACCAGCACGTAGCCGGGGAGGAACTTGCGCTCCGCCTGGATCTTGCGGCCCCGCTTGATCTCGACGACCTCCTCGGTCGGCACGACGACCTCCTCGAACAGCGCATCGATCCCCGCCGACTTCGCCCGCTCCTTGATGGCATCGGCCACCTTGCGCTCGAAGTTGGTGTAGGCGTGCACGATGTACCAGCGCTTCGCCATTGCCTGTCTTCTCTGAAATCCTGAAGCCGCGGAAGTATCATTGAGCGGAGCTTGAAGGCTACCGGCCAATGCTGAGCACCGTGCTGACAATCCAACCCAGCACCTGATCGGCGAGGAGGAAGAAGATGGACGCCAGCGTCACCATGATCAAAACCATGATCGTGGTGATCACCACCTCCTTGCGGGTCGGCCACGTGACCTTGGCGGTCTCCTGGCGAACTTCCTCCAAGAAGGCCAATGGATTGAACTTAGCCATCTAACCTGCATTCCTCGCATCGCGACGGGCGAGACCGCATCCTCGCGGTCCGAGTGCTCGAGAGATCCTGCTCAAGGACATCCTGTGCGGATCAATGGCAGGGGTGGAGGGGCTCGAACCCCCAGCCTTCGGTTTTGGAGACCGACGCTCTACCAATTGAGCTACACCCCTAAATCTTTGTATTGTCAGCGCTTTCGACCGCAATTCCAGGATCCGCAACCGCGCGGCGCCGGCACTTGCCCTCGACACATCACAACCCGAATAGCGACCCGTCATGACCGATGGACCGTTGAAGTCCGTTCCGCCATGCAGCCGCTCACCTCGAATCGCAGTGCTATGGAAGCCACTTTATAGAGACCACTCAGGACTTGCACAAGCCCAATGTCGATGATTTTTCTTGACAGCTTCGAGTCGGTCCCGGCCGCTCCGCAGAGCGGCCCCGAGGGCTCTCGCCTCCCTAAGCCATTGCCGCGGCGCACCAATCCCCCGCCCCATACTGCAGGGGGCAGGGTGAGGCCAGTAACGGCATGCCGGCGCTGCGTCAATCGATGAGCGACTAACCGACCTTGCCATCGACATGCACGTCGATCAACACCGGACCGTTGACCGTGCGCGCTTTGGCGAGTGCGTCGGCGAGCATGTCCGGCCGATCCACACGCATCGCCTGGACGCCGTAGGACTGCGCCATGCCGACGAAATCGATGGCAGGATCCTTGAAGTCCATGGCGACGAAATGGCGCGACCCGTGGAAGGCGAGCAGGCGCTGCTTGATGATGCGATAGCCACCGTTGTTGCAGATGACATAGGTGATTGGCAGCTTGTGATGGGCGGCCGTCCACAGTGCTTGGATCGAGTACATAGCCGAGCCGTCGCCGACCATGCAGACGATTCTCTTACCGGGCTGGGCGAGCGAGACCCCGACGGCCGCCGGCACCGACCAGCCGATGCCGCCGCTGGCGTAGGAGACGAAATCGTACCGCTCGCGGTAGGCGAGCAAGTTCGAGATGTAGCGGCCCGTGGTCAGGCCCTCGAACACCAGCGTGCTGTCGCGGTCCATCGACTCGACGACGCGCAGCGTGGCGAAGTCCGGGTCCATCGGCATCGCACCGGCGTTGCCTGAAATGGTCGCCATCAGCTTCTTGCGCTTCGCCGTCCAGTTGGTTTCCGCCAGCGCCGCGATCCGCGACTTGGCTATGTCGGCGAGCTTGGCGCCGCCCTTTTTCTTCAAGACCGGCAGCAGTGCGCGGATGGTCTCGCGCACGTCGGCCTTCAACGCCAAAGCGGCCGGAAAGTTCTTGGCCAGCTCCCAGTCGACGAGGCCGACCTGCACGATGGCGACCGATTCCGGCACCGGCTCGGTCTCGGAGTGCACCGACATCCGCAGGAGATCGGCACCGAGAGAGAGCACGAGATCGTGCTTGTCGAGGATGTTTCGGACGACCTTCTGGTCGCGGGCGAGCGTGCCCATGAAGCAGGGCCGCTCGGAGAGGAAGTGCGATCCATAGCAGGACGTGTTCTGCCAGGACGGCGCGCCCAGCGCCTCGCTGACGAGGGCCGCTTCCTCCAGCGCGTCGGACTTGACGATCTCGTCGCCGACGACGATCAGCGGCCGCTCGGCCGCAAGCAGCATGTCGGCGAGCTTCTCGATCAGATCCGGCGCCGGCAGCACGCGCGACTCGACCCGGCTGGAGCGCCCGAGGTCCAGTCCCGCCTCCGCGTTGAGAATGTCGCCCGGCAGCGAGATGAATACCGGCCCCGTCGGCGGCGTCATCGCGACTTTCGCGGCACGGCGGACGATCCGCGGCAGGTCGGCGAGGCGGGTCACCTCCGTCGCCCATTTCACCAGGGGCGCGGCGATCGGAACCAGGGGATCGTACAGCAACGGCTCCTGCAATCCGTGGCCCTGCTCCTGCTGGCCGGCGGTCAGGATCAGCGGCGTACCGGTGAACTTGGCATTGTAGAGCGCACCCATCGCGTTGCCGAGACCCGGCGCGACGTGCACGTTGCAGGACACGAGCTTGCCCGAGGCGCGCGAGAAGCCGTCCGCCATGGTGACGACGAGGCTCTCCTGCAGGCCGAGGACGTAGTTGAGATCGGGGTGATCGGCGAGCGCGTGCATGATCGGCAGCTCGGTCGTGCCCGGGTTGCCGAACAGGTGCGTGATACCCTCGTCCTTCAAGAGCGCCAGGAACGCCGAGCGCCCCGTGATCGTGTTGACGGCCATATGTGTCTCCTCCCCGAATCCCGATCTCGTTTGCTGTTGGGGCCATGAGGCGGAGAAACGCCGAAAAAGGCAAGAGCGCCCGGCGCAGTGTTGGGCGGCAGGCAGGTCATGGGTGGCCCAAGGCCGCCATGAGCACGAGACCACCGCTCATCGCGGCTGAAAGGTCATCCTGACGACCTCGCGATACAGCAGCACCTGCCGGGACAGCAGCTTGGGCTCCTTGAGCACCTTCGCCTGGATGATGCCGCCATCGACGACCGCGGAGAGCATGTCGGCGAGGTCGTCGAGGTCCACACCGGGATGGGGCGCGTAGCGCATGGAGATCTGCTCGAGCCGCTCGCGGAAGCGCGCCCGCCACGCCAAGACCGCGTCCCGGTTGAGATCCCGAACCTGCTGGTCGAACAGCCGCTCCTGGTAGCAGTAGGAGGCGATGAGACATCCCGGATGACCGGTCGGCAGGTCGCTCAGCATCTCCGCCAGCATGCGAAGGCCGACCAGGAAGCCATGCAGCGGATCCTCGTTGAGTTCGTCCGCGCGGCGGAAGAGATCGTCGAACAAGGCGCCTTCCCGCTCGATGTAGCGTTCGAGCAACACCCTGGCGAGCACGGTCTTGTCCCGGAAGTGGTAGAAAAAGCCGCTCTTGGTGATGCCGGCGCCCGCGATCAGCTCCTCGATCGAGGTGGCCGCGAACCCCTTCTCGAGCACGGACTGCTCGGCCAGAGACAGAATGCGCTCCCGGGCATCGCGCTTCTTTGCGGAAACGACCGTCATGGGAACTGTACCTGCAGTACGGTTTGAACGCGCCACCACCGTCGCATCAAGCTCCGGCGCAGCGCCTGCTCCCCCATAAACGCCTGTGATTTAAGCCGTAATCCGGATTTTCCGCAACTGCACCACGAGCTTTCTATTCGCAAACGCGCCCCTGGCCTATCTCTCCTTTGCCCGCTGGATCACCCATCCCGGCAGCGCGCGCCGCCCCCCCTCGTGCCTCACAGGAGAGTCTCGTGTCCAAGTACAGACATCACCTTCCCCAGCTCGGCCGCCGGCCGTTTCTCACCGACGGCGGCCTCGAGACGACACTGATCTTTCACCGCGGCATCGACCTGCCTCACTTCGCGGCATTCGTCCTGCTGCGCGACGAAGCCGGCCGCCGGGAATTGGCCGACTACTATCGTCCCTACCTCGCGGCCGCGCGCGCAGCCCGAGCGGGCTTCATCCTCGACAGTGCGACCTGGCGCGCCAGCGCGGACTGGGGTGCCAGGCTCGGCTACTCGAAACTCGAGATCGCGCGGGCCAATCAGGACGCGATCGACTTGCTGATCGACCTCAGGGCCGAACATGAGACCGCGGATTTCCCGATCGTGGTGAGCGGCGCCATCGGACCACGCGGTGACGGCTACGAGCCCGGCGAGTTGATGGATGTCGGCGAGGCCGAGGCCTACCACGCGCATCAGATCGAGGCGTTCGCCGGCAGCCACGCCGACATGGTGGGCGCATTCACGATGACGAACGTCGCGGAAGCCGTCGGGATCGCCAGGGCCGCACAGCGGTTCGCGCTGCCGGTCATGATCTCATTCACGGTCGAGACGGACGGAGCGCTGCCGACCGGGATGCCCCTGCATCGGGCCATCGAGGCCGTCGACGAGGCGACCGATGCATCTCCCGCCTACTACATGATCAACTGCGCACACCCAACGCACTTCACCTCGGCGCTCGATGTCGCCGGGCCTTGGATCGAGCGCCTCAAGGGCATTCGCGCCAACGCGTCGCGGCGCAGTCATGCCGAGCTGAACGAGGCCCCCGATCTGGATGCCGGTGATCCCGACGAGCTCGGCCTGGAGTATCGGACCCTGCGGCGGCGGTTTCCCAACCTCACCGTGCTGGGCGGATGTTGCGGCACCGATCATCGCCACGTCTCGTGCATCAGCCGGGCGGTCGCAATGGCGGCCTGAGGCCGCAGCGCGGTGGTTGCGGACGACAGCCGCGCCGGCACCCCAGCGCGTCGGTGTCGGCGCGCCGCGCCCAGCAGCCGCGCGATCTGCGTCGTCCTCAGCACCGCGCCGTAGCCCTCGGTGCCACCTCGCAATTTAGCCAGTTTGCAAGCTCGATGCGGTGGCGGTCGGCATCGACGATGTCCTGGGTGATCCCATATTTCCAGGCGACGTCCTTGCGGCCGGGATCGTCGTGCAAGGCCTTGAGGTCGGCGGCGATGCCGTACATCTCCTCGATCGTTCGCACGAGCCCGCGATCGACGTAGCGCTGCGCGCTGCGCCGCCACATGGCCGCGATCTGGAAGAGGTCGAACTCCGGATGATACTGTACGCCCCAGAACGAGCGGTGACCGTCGCGCACCGCCACCGCCTGGATGTCGCATTGCCGGTTGCCCGCGAGCACACGCACCCCATCGGGCACCTCGCAGACCTCGTCCTGGTGCACGCAGATGGCGTCGAAGACCAATGGCTTGGCTCTGAACATCGGGTGCGCGCGGCCGGCGTCGGTCAATTGAATGGCGCGAGCGAACCCGAGCTGGGGGCCGCGCGGGTTCTTCTGTACCCGCCCGCCGAGCGCCACCATCATCACCTGCAGGCCCCAACAGCTACCAAAACACGGGATGCCCGCCTCGAACGCGGCTCGCGCGAAGGCGATCATGCGGCGGATGACCGGGCTGTCGTTGTAGATGTTCATCGGCGAGCCGGTCCAGGCGACGCCATCGATATCGGAAAGGGTCAGGCCGGGCGGCAGGTCCCCGTTCTCGGCGGCCGCCATGATGACCGGCTCGATGCCCCCGATCGCCGCCGCCTGCGAGGCCAGCGCGAGAGCGTAGTTGTCGCCCTGACGCCTGCCGCCTTGGGCGACCAGCAGGTCCTGGTTGGCTTTGGGAACGCCGTCGACGATGAGAATGCGGGCCGGCAATGCGTTGGTCCCGTCGGTTGCATCAGCCGACCCATCATCCAGCTGAGTCGCACTGCGGGCAAGCGTGCAGGACGCGGAGCAGCCCTGTCTCGGGCGATATCGTCAACGCCGGCTCAGCGCGCCACGACCTTGCGGGTCATTCCGCCGACGCTGACGATACGAGCCGCACCGACTTCGCTGGTGACGACAGAGGTCGCCGCGGGCGCCGGGTTGCCGATGCTCTTCGAGATCGCCGAGGTGGCGGCGACGGTCAGGACGAAGGAGGCGACGGCGGCGAGGGCGATGCGGGACATCTGATGCTCCGGGGTCTCTGTGTTTCCAGTAACCCCACCTTGCCGGATGCAGCGCCCTCCCGCAGTTCCCCGGGGAACAAGCGAAAAAGGGTGTCTGACCTCTGGCCAGACACCGCGTCTCCTCACCCCTTGGCCAGCGGCACCATCGACAGCTTCGGGTCGGTGGCGGGGATGTAGGTCTCGGGCAGTCCGAGCTCCTTCCTGACGATGTTTGCGCCGCGCACCAGAGCGACCATCTTGTAGAAAGCGTGGATGCGGCTCATCGCCTGGCGGCCGAAGCCGCAGTCCGAGGCCAGGATCAGTCGCTCCGGCTCGATATGCTTGAGACAGGTGCGGATCAGATCGGCCACCTCCTCCGGCTTCTCGATCTGCAACGCACGGTGGTTGAGAATGCCGACCGCGATCTTCTTGTCCTTCGACAGCAGCTTGCCGTAGAGCGGCACCTCCGCGCACTTGTTCGACGCGCCCTCGACGCAGAGCACGTCGATGTCGAGCTGGTCGTAATACGACAGCGCCTTCTCGTAACTGGCGCTCATCGGCAGCACGCGCTGGCCAGCGGGGCTGCCCCAGCAAGTGTGCGCCCAGACCTCGGTACGCTGACGCAGGCCCTTCACCTCGCGGTTGAAGGCATCCACCCACGTGTCCGGCTTGATCGGGCAGTCGTGGTCGTGGATGGTCTGGTGGATCTCCGGCTCCTCGATCTGGATCAGCGGTGCGCCGGCATCGCACATGGCGTGATATTCTTTGTTCAGCGCATCCGACAGCGCATAGAGCAGCTCGGTGCGGTCCTTGTAGTGCTTGTTGTCGGCCATCATGGTCAGGATCTGCGCGCTGGCCGTGCCTATCTTGCAGGGCTTGTCGGTCATCCCGGCCATGGCGCGATAAGCGCGGTCGAGTTCCAGCCGCGTGCGTCCGATCGGTCCGATCACCGACGGCGTCATGCGCGTCTCGATCACCTCCCACATGATGTCGCCGGGGCCGCGGTCGGCGGTCAGGAAGCCCGCGGGCTGCGGCACCACCTCGAACGGGCCGATGCCCTCGATCCGCTCCAGCGGATAGGCGACCCAGGAGCGACCGGCCCAATCGTCGTCGAGGCGGCAGTCGCCGTCGACCATGATGTCGATGCCGGCCTTGTGCTGCATGGCGACATTGGCGGCGAGGCAATCCATGTGCTGCTCGCGATAGAGCCTTTGCGAGAATCCGACCGACAGCGGCTGTCCCCGCAGGTTCTCGGTGAACCAGCTCGGACGCGGCAGTGCGCCCGTGGTGGTGGTCTGCAGGGCCTTGCCCTTGGTGGCGACGAACATGGCGAGCGTGTCCTCCGGCGTGTGTTGTAGTTCGGGCCGGAGGCTAGGGGGGAAGCCGGGGGAGGGCAAGGGTGGAGAGCGTGCACACCAACTGCCTCTGCATGATGATGTGGCGTCCGCGTTGGCGCACCTCGACAAGGCCATGGCGAACTCACCGCTCGCAAACCTCCCGGCCACTCAGCACGGGCAAGTTAGGCAACGCCGACCTCGATCTGTGTGACGTAGACCTCGCCTGCCAACCGTCGATCGATCTCGGTCTGCGAAGCCGTCTCCAGAAACAGTTCGATTGCCTCGCGCAAATTGGCACGAGCCTCTGACACGGTTGAGCCCTGGCTTGAAATATCCAACTCCGGGCAGAGGGCAACGTGGCCGTCGCCCTCGCTCTCGATGATCGCGGTGAACTGGCGTTTCATTCTGACGTCCTACTCAGCAGGGTCGTGTCCGGGACCAGGATCAGTATCACGAGCCATCACCATGCACCCTTCCGGGCGGGAGCTGGCGCGAGTCCGTGAACCCTGTCCGCACTCCCAGCGCCTTGCTACTCTCACCGCAAAACTCAGCCATGAGGACGCCCCGATGACCGCCGCTACGTCACAGCCTGGGATCGCACCACTTCACGCCGTCACCAAGGCACGCGACATCGTCTTCTCTCCGCCCGTCCGCGCGATGGACGCGACGGGGCACACGCGCGCGGTGCTGATGGATCGCGCAAGGGGCTCCGTCCACATCGGCTACGATCTGTGCAAGCTCGCGCCCGGCGGGCGGATCGAGCGGCGGGTCGCGGCGTACGAGACGGCGGTCTACGTCACCGAGGGCGCGCTCGATCTGTGGCGCGACGGCAAGGAGATGCTGCTCGTCGCGGACGATTTCGCGCTGATCCCGACCGGGACACCGTGGGCACTGCGCAACTCTGGCAAGGCGCCGGCGACCTGGGTCGACGTGATGGCGCCGCAGCCGAAAGCTCCGGGTGGATGGGTGGATACCTTCAAGCTCGGCCCGGCCGCGTGGTCGAAGGCGCCGCCCGCGCGCCTCGATCCCACCGATCCCTGCGCAAGGCACGCCGCGCACTTCAACGGCCAGATGCCCGCGAGCTTCCACGTACACGGCGATTTGAATGGCTTCGCGATCCGGATGCTGATGGACAAGGAGTTCGGCGCCGTCCACCAGCACATGTTCGTCATCGAGTTCGCCGACGGGGGCTTGTGCAATCACCACGACCACCCCTTCGAGGAGGCCTATCTGCTGCTGTCGGGCAAGGTCGACATCACCTTCGACGGCAAGGACTACGTCCTGGGGCCCGGCGACTTCGCCTGGACCGCGGTCGGGTCGCGGCATGCGTTCTTCCCCAAAAAGGGGCAAGGCGTGCGCTGGCTCGAGATCCAGGCGCCGCGGCCCCCGATCCGCGAGTGGATCCGTTGGCACGAAAGGTGGGAGGCGTTCGGGAAGAGGAACAGCGAGCACAGTGTCAACTCGTAGTACCCCCACCTCCAATCGTAGTACCCCCACCCCTCAACCCCTCCCCGCAAGGGGGAGGGGGATGCCGTCGAACCATTTTCCGCCGCTTGTAATGCGACGCAGGCCGACTTCACCCCTCCCCCTTGCGGGGAGGGGCGGGGGTGGGGGGCGAACAAATTCAACCCGTCAAAGTGCTGAAAAAATCCGCCATGTGCGCATTCGCCAGCTCAGGCACCTCGAAGTGCACGAAATGGCCGGCGTCCTCGGCGCAGTGCAGCTCGAAACGTTCGAAGTAGTCGACCAACCGGTCGCTCCACGCATACTGCAGCACCGGATCGTGGCGCCCCCAGAGGAAGCGAGTCGGCTGAGTGATCCTAGCCTGGGGCAGCGCACCCTCCTTCATCATCCGCGTGCGCAAGCGATTGATGCCGATATACCAGTCGAAGCCGCCCTGCAGATTTCCGGGCCGCAGGAAATTGTCGACCCACTCTTCGAGATAAGGCGTGAACGCATCTTTCTGGTGGGCCCAGTGCGTCAGGAAATGCCTGAAATAGATCCGGCACGCCTCGCGCGAGGAGCCAATGAGGTCGGCCGCGAAGTCCTTCTGGTGGAACTGCTGATACCACAGCTCCGGGAAATTCTCCGCAGCCCCCCACCGCGTGCCGATGCCGGGGTAGGCACAGTTGAAGAAGAACAGGCCTTTCACACGATCGGGATAGGCCAGTGCCGCCTGCTGGGCGACGAACGCGCCGACGTCGTGCGCGGCGATGGCGAACGACGTCAGCCCGAGCGCGTCGGCGAGATCGCGCAGGTCCTTGGCGAGCAGCTGCGGCGGCACGCCCGATGGCGATCGCGCGACCTTCGAGCGCGTCTCGCCGAAGCCGCGCAGGTCCGGCACGATCACGTCGAACCGCTCGGCGAGCACGGGGACGTTGTGCATCCAGGTGCGGCCGAACTCCGGCCAGCCGTGCAGCAGCACCACCGGCATCCCTTGGCCGGCCCTGACGACGTGGATCGACAGCTCCGCCGTCTCCACGAATGTCCCCTTCCAGTCCACCGTCACAGTCATCGCACGATCCCTGCGCTGATCCTCCTCATGGACGCCGCCTCGGCCGCGCCTTATCAGCGTGAGCTTAGCTGCTTTCGGCACATCCAAGAATGGGTGGCGCCGACGGCAATCGGGCGATCGAGGGATCGGGGGACTGGTGCAATTGGCATATCGAGACCGCGCCACCGCTGCGCGCGGGCGCCGCATGGCCGCGATCGTCCTGGCCGCCGCCGCGGCCTACACGGTGTCCACGGCCAGCGCCGCGGAGCCAACCAGCCTCGCCGCGGCGTGCTGGCCGGGCGGGATCGCGCGCGCCCAGTCCGCCGAGCTGAAGCCGGTCAAGGGCCCGCGCACGTTCGACCTCGCCATTCCCCAGCAGTCGCTGGCCCCGGCCCGCGCCATCCCCGCGGCCTGGCGGGGACAGGCGATCCGCCGCGTCGAGCTGCCGAAAGGCCTCAAGCTCGTCGCGCTCACCTTCGATCTGTGCGAGTCCCCCGCCGAGATCGCGGGCTACGACGGTCCGATCTTCGACTATCTCAGGACGAACGGCGTCAAGGCGACATTCTTCTCGGGCGGCAAATGGCTCGTCAGTCACGCCGAGCGCTCGCGCCAGATCATCGCCGAACCGCTATTCGAGACGGCGAGCCACGGCTGGGCGCATCGCAACGTGCGCCAGCTTTCGAGTGCCGAGCTCGACCGTGAGATTCTGGGTCCACAACGGGCCTACGAAGCCTTGCGCGGCACGCTCGGCAAGGCCCAGTGCGCAATCCAGCAGCCGGCCGCATTCAATGCCCTGCCCCAGCGCATCGGGCTGTTCCGCTTCCCGTTCGGCGCCTGCAGCTCGACCGCCCTGCAGCGGGTTCACGATGCGGGGCTGCTCTCGATCCAGTGGGACGTCTCGACCGGCGACCCCGACCCGCACCAGTCGGCGCAGGCCATCGCCCGGGCGATTGTTACGCAGACGCGTCCCGGCTCGATCGTGCTGATGCACGCCAATGGCCGCGGCCACAACACGGCCGCCGCGCTGCCGCTCGCGATCCCGAAGCTGAAAGCGCTCGGCTATACGTTCGTCACGGTCTCCGAGCTGATCGCGGCCGGCACGCCGGTGCTGACGCCGACATGCTACGACAGCCGGCCCGGCGACACCGACAAGTACGACCGCCTGTTTCCAATCGTCGGCGTCCGGAGCGAGCCGCGTCATGACTTCCGGACGACCATTCAGCGCTGACAGTTACGAGTTGAGACGCCCGATCTCCCCTCCCCTTTGCGGGGAGGGCGCGGGCGCGGGGGGACTCCCCACGGCAGTCGTTCTGCCTACCCCGCCTCCCCACCCCTCCCCCACGAGGGGGGTGGGAGGCATAACACTGGCCCCGATAACACTCGAAACAGCGGCTCATCTCGGCCGCGCGTTCGCGGCGATGGAGCCGTGGTCGCGCTATCCGTTCTCGCCCGAGGCGCTCGCCACCTACTTCGCCGGTGGCGAGCCGCACGCCCCGCGCTTTGCCGTCGAGGTGGGCGGCGAGACGGCCGGGGCCATCGGTCTCCGGCTCGAGTTGTTGCGCGGCCCCTACCTGCAGTTTCTCGGCATCCTGCCGGCGTACCAGCGCCTTGGCCTCGGCAGCCTGCTGCTGCAATGGATGGAGCGGGAGGCCGGCTCCTCGGCGCGCAATCTCTGGGTCTGCGCGGCGGACTTCAACGCGGATGCACAGCGCTTCTACGAGCGTCACGGTTTCACCCGCGTGGCACTGCTCGACGACCTCGTCCAGGACGGGCGCGACGAGGTGCTGCTGAGGAAGCGGCTCAAATGAAAAAGGGGCGGATCTTTCGATCCGCCCCCTTCGTTCTTCAGATCCGGATCGAAGCCGGACCGTCGATACGGCTCAGTGCGCCAGCACCGCCAGCAGCAGGAGCGCGACGATGTTGGTGATCTTGATCGCCGGATTGACGGCCGGGCCGGCGGTGTCCTTGTAGGGGTCGCCGACCGTGTCGCCGGTCACAGAGGCCTTGTGCGCCTCGCTGCCCTTGACGTGCTTGACGCCGTCCTTGTCGACGAAGCCGTCCTCGAAGCTCTTCTTGGCGTTGTCCCAGGCGCCGCCGCCCGACGTCATCGAGATGGCGACGAAGAGACCGGTGACGATCACGCCGAGCAGCATCGCGCCGACCGCCGAGAAGGCAGCACCCTTGCCCACCGGTCCCTGCCCCGCGACGTAGTAGATCACGAAGTAGAGCACGATCGGCGACAGCACCGGCAACAGCGACGGGATGATCATCTCTTTGATGGCCGCTTTCGTCAGCAGGTCGACGGCACGAGCATAGTCGGGCTTGTCGGTGCCCTTCATGATGCCGGGCTTCTCCTTGAACTGGCGGCGAACCTCCTCCACGATCGAGCCGGCGGCGCGGCCGACCGCGGTCATGCCCATGCCCGCGAACAGGTAGGGAATGAGGCCACCGAGCAGCAGGCCGACCACGACGTAGGGGTTGGCCAGCGAGAAGTCCGGCGTGACGCCCTTGAAGTACTGGAACGACGTCGATCCGGCCTTGTTGGCCTCGCCGATGAAGAACTGCAGGTCGTAGTTGTAGGCCGCGAACAGCACCAGCGCGCCGAGACCGGCGGAGCCGATCGCATAGCCCTTGGTGACGGCCTTGGTGGTGTTGCCGACCGCGTCGAGCGCGTCGGTCGAGCGGCGCACTTCCTTGGGCAGGCCCGCCATCTCGGCGATGCCACCGGCGTTGTCGGTGACCGGGCCGAAGGCGTCGAGCGCGACCACCATGCCGGCGAGGCCGAGCATCGTCGTCGTGGCGATCGCGGTGCCAAACAAGCCGGCCATCGAGTAGGTCGAGATGATGCCGGCGACGATCACCAGCGTCGGCAGCGCCGTCGACTCGAGGCTGACGGCGAGACCCTGGATGACGTTGGTGCCGTGACCCGTCACCGACGCCTGGCTGATCGAAACCACCGGGCGCTTGCCGACACCGGTGTAGTACTCGGTGATCCAGACGATCAGGCCCGTCACAGCAAGACCGATCAGGCCGCAGACGAACAGAGACTGGCCGGTGATCGGCACACCGGCCGCGACGCCGACCTGGCCGAACGTGCCGAGCACGTACTGGGTCGCCACCCACAGGCCGGCCACCGACAGCACCGCCGAGGCGATGAAGCCGCGATACAGCGCGCCCATGATCGAGTTGTTGGAGCCGAGCTTGACGAAGTAGGTGCCAATGATCGAGGTGATGATGCAGGCACCGCAGATCGCCAGCGGGTAGACCATGAGCGGCATCAGCGTGGGCTGACCGGCGAAGAAGATCGCCGCGAGCACCATGGTGGCGACGACGGTCACCGCGTAGGTCTCGAACAGATCTGCGGCCATGCCGGCGCAGTCGCCGACGTTGTCACCGACGTTGTCGGCGATGGTCGCGGGATTGCGCGGATCGTCCTCGGGGATGCCGGCCTCGACCTTGCCGACGAGATCACCGCCGACGTCTGCACCTTTGGTGAAGATGCCGCCGCCGAGACGGGCGAAGATCGAGATCAGCGAGGCGCCGAAGCCGAGCGCGACGAGCGAGTCGACGACCGTGCGCGAGGAGGCGGCGTAGCCGAGACCCAGCACCAGAAACATGAAGTAGCCGGCAACGCCCAGCAGCGCGAGACCCGCCACCAGCATGCCGGTGACCGCGCCCGACTTGAAGGCGATGTCGAGGCCCGAGGCGAGCGACTGGGTCGCCGCCTGCGCCGTACGGACGTTGGCGCGCACGGAGACGTTCATGCCGATGTAGCCGGCAGCACCCGAAAGCACGGCGCCGATCAGGAAGCCCAGAGCCGTCAGCGGACCGAGCAACAGCCAGGCGAGAATGAGAATGACGAAACCGACGGCGCCGATGGTGGTGTACTGCCGGTTGAGGTAGGCTTGCGCGCCCTCACGGATGTTGCCTGCGATCTCCTGCATGCGGGCATTGCCAGGATCGGAGCGCATCACGGATTGAACGGTGAAGACCGCGTAGAGGATCGACAGCGCCCCGCAGGCGATGATCCCCCAGAGTATCGTGTTCATTGGTTGTCCCTTCGTGCCGGGCACCACAGTGCCGGGGATTAGACGCGGCAAAACCGGCGTGACACGCGCTGTCCGCCGGCACCTTGCGCGCGAATGAGCGAGTCAAGGCGCCGGACCATGCCAAAAGCCGGAAGGCGTTGCAACACGGGCACAATGGGAAAATCGTCGTGGTGCGCAAGAACCACAGACAAATGTTAATAGCTGCACAGGCGCAAAAAAGCAGCGGCGGAGCATTGCTCCGCCGCTGGCGCGTTCGCGTGACGAATTCCGACGGCGGCAGCGCACGCTCGGCGCTGCCGGGGCGGTGATCACCAGTGGCGATACGAGCGGTAGCCGCGCGGCATCACGTAGACGCCCTGGTAGGGGTAGGACCACGCCGTGTAGTAGTACGGACGGTAGGCATAGCGCGGAATCTCGTACACGCGCGTGGCATAGTAGGGCTGCGCGACGCGGTAGCCATACGCCAGGTGATGGTGACGATGATGATGGCGGTGATGGCGGTGGACGTGCCGGTGGGCATGACGGCGGTGATGCATCTTGTGCACCCCGGAATGCGACTTGGTCATGTGAACGCCGGCCGACGCGGGTGCCGGCGACGTGAATACAACCGCCAGCAGGGCGCCGACGGCCAACAGCAACTTGCGCATGTTCGGTTACTCCATACTCGTTACGCGACATAGAGTTGGGCGATGGGCCGGCTCGACGATGCTCCTGGCACTCCCGGTCGCGGTCCCTGCCTCTGCTCCGGCCGTCGTCAGCAGCGGCTTCGTCACGCAACCTGTCGACTTGCGCAACCGTGCGTAGAGCCGATATGGCATTCTACGCCGGCACCGCTGTAAACTCGGTAAACGGACATCGGGAGCATGCGGCGACGGCGTTGGCCGGCGCGCATCGGATAGGGCAAGTCATGCAGGTGTGGCGATGGCAGGTGCGGCGATGCAGGTGATGGAAGCGCTGCGCGGGGCGCAGGGCGGCGAGGCGACGGCCAATATCGCCCGGACGTTCGGTATGACGCTACAGCAGGTCGAGGCGGCACTCGCCGCCCTGGTGCCCGAGGTGGGACGCGTCGTCGAGCGCAATACGCTGTCGCGCGGCGGCGTCGCCGACCTCGTCGCGGCGCTCGGAGACCCCCGTTACCAGCAAACGCTGAGCGATCCCGCGGCATTGAACAGCCCTGCGACCCAGGCGGCCGGCGTCGAGTTGCTGCAGCAAATGCTGGGGGACAAGGACAAGAGCCGGGCACTGGCGGCGCGCGCGGCGGCGAGTTCGGGCCTCGGCGAGGCGCTGATCAAGCAATTGTTGCCCTATGTGCTGCCGATGATCATCGCCGCCATCGCCAAATCCGGCAGTGGCGCGCTCGGCGACATCCTGAGCAAATTTCCAGGCATGGCCGGTGGCCCTGCATCAGTCCCGCGGGGGCCGTCTACAGCCCGTCCGGCCCCGAGCATGACGCCGCGGCAGGGCCAGAGCCCACTGCCGTTGCCGGGGGAGCATACCCCTCTCGGTGGCGACAATCCTTATTCCGACCTCTCCGACACGATCCGCAACGGCGGGGCGGTCGCCAGCGGATTGCCAGGCCTGATCCGCTCGATCCTGGGTGGGCTACTGGGCTTCCAGAGCGGCGGCGTGATCAGCTGGATCCTGCGATTCGTCGTGTTGCGATGGGGCTGGCCCATCCTGCGCACCATCCTCGGCGGCCTTCTAGGGGGCCGCCGCTGATCGATGAGCCCCCCACGCGTCGAGCGGCGGGGGGGCCGA
>CAMDBL010000052.1 GCA_945889015.1 Devosia equisanguinis | reverse complement strand
GTGGAGAACCTGGGGAAAACAGCGCGACGCCGGCGTGGACTGCCTCCGGTCGGGCTCCGCCCTCCCTCCGTAAGCCCACGCCGGCAAACCGTCTCATCCTGATTGTCGCTGGAGTCTCATCCTGATTGTCGCGCGCCACTGCTTCCCGCCAATCGGGGACGCGCAGGCGGCCACCCTCGCGCGTGCCCTGCGAGCGGAACCTCTCTTGCAAAAAACAGGGACCGGGAATGGGCGTTGCCACCAGCCCGGACACACAACCAAAGCGCGAACCCCGGTGAAAAAGGTTAATACTCCATTGACACCCATAATTTCCCATGTAATCCCATAGCTGCCCGTCCGCACTCGGGCAGGGGATCGTGGCTGGGCGCCGGCTGCAGAGGGCCATCGGGCCGAGCGACCGCCACGCCTCCCCGGGCGGACCTCCGGGTCCAGCCTCCTCGCGAGGTCAGCGGACGGGATTGGTTTTCGGGCTGGAGGCTCGGAGCCGGCGTCAGTGGTGGAGTGCGTCGAGCACAGCGTTCGCCGAGGAACCGACAAGGGGATGGACCGCTTTGTCTCGACATTCACGAACAAGATCGACGCCAAGGGCCGCGTCTCTATCCCCGCACCCTTCCGCGCCGTCCTCGAGCGTGACGGATACGCCGGCGGCATCTACTGTTACCCCTCGCTCGACGCTCCAGCCCTCGATGCAGGCGGCGAGAGACTTGCGCAGAAAATCGATGGGCTTCTCGCGGGCCTGCCGGACTATTCGGACGAGCGAGACGAGCTGTCTGTCGCGCTCTACGGCGACGTTCAGGTCCTCACGATCGACGGCGACGGACGCATCGTCCTTCCTGAAGGGCTTCGCACGCACGCCGGCATCGACGGCCAGGTCACTTTTGTCGGGCTTGGCGAAAAGTTTCAAATCTGGGAGCCTCGAGCCTTCGCGGACCGGCGCGCACGCGCCCGCGATAAAGTCCGGGATCACAGAAAACTACTCGGCGCGGGGGCGCCCGCTCCCGAAGTAGGGAGTGGAGAGGGAGGAGCACGGGAATGACACCGCGGCCGAAATCCACCACCCCGGGAACCAGTGCGGGGCAGGATGGGGCCGAGGACGAGAGCCGGGGTCGGGGGACGCCGGTGGATCGACAAGGCAAGCGTCAGCGGCACATTCCCGTGCTTCTCTCCGAGGTTCTGACCTCACTCGCGCCTCAGCCGGGCGAGGTTCATCTCGACGGCACGTTCGGGGCCGGCGGCTACACCCGGGCCATTCTCGAAACCGCTGGCTGCCGCGTCATCGCGCTCGACCGCGACCCGACAGCGATCTCGAACGGCGCCGCGCTCGCCGCCGAATTCGCGCCACGCCTGTCACTCGTGCCCGGCTGTTTCGGCGATCTCGACACGCTCGCGGCGCAGGCCGGCCACCCACTGCTCGACGGCGTCGTGCTCGATATCGGCGTGTCCTCGATGCAGATCGACGAGGCTGATCGCGGCTTCTCGTTCATGGCCGACGGCCCGCTCGACATGCGAATGGGCAGCGAGGGCGACAGTGCCGCCGACGTCGTCAACTCGGCCGGCGAGAACGAACTCGCCGACATCCTGTTTCATCTGGGCGAGGAGCGGCGCGCCTACCAGATCGCGCGCGCCATCGTGCAGGACCGCGAGGCGACGCCGTTCACGCGCACGCGCCAGCTCGCCGAACTGGTGTCGCGGGTGCTCGGCGGCCGGCGCGGCGAGCCGATCCATCCCGCTACCCGGACGTTCCAGGCGCTGAGGATCTACGTCAACGACGAGCTCGGCGAGCTGGCACGCGGCCTGGCCTCCGCCGAGCGCTGCCTGAAGCCTGGAGGGCGGCTCGTCGTCGTCACCTTCCATTCCCTCGAGGACCGCATCGTCAAACGGTTCCTGGCCGAGCGCGCCGGCAAGCAATCGCGCGGCTCGCGTCATCTTCCCGCGCATTCGATCGAATTGCAGGCCCCGAGTTTCCGACTTGTTAACCCCAAGCCATTAACACCTCAGAAAGGAGAGCAGGACGTCAACCCTCGTGCCAGGTCGGCACGCTTGCGGGCGGCCGAGCGCACGGATGCGCCGGCATGGCCGCTCGATCAGGAGGCCGTCGGCGTGCCGCTCGCCCGGGACTGAGTATTGGCCAGCAGGAGGCCTCGTATCGTGCCGCGTATCATTCTGCCGCTCGCCGTCGCCTCGACGCTCGTCGCCTCATTCGTGCTCTACAGCATCACGCACGAGACGCGCGTGCTCGAAGCACGGGTGCAGGCCAGGGAACGCGCCATCGAGAAGGCGCAAGGCGACATCGCCGTACTGAAGGCGGAGAAGGCGCATCTGGCTCGCCCAGAGCGGATGGAGCCGATCGCCCGCTCGCTCGGCTTTGCTCCGCCCTCGGCCCACCAGATCGTCCGCACCGAGGCCAATGCCGCCAGCCGGCCCGCCACCGGCGCGCTGCCGCCCGCCAGCAGAGCTGCGAACAGAGAGGCGCTGCGATGAGCGCAGTCGTCCCTGCCCGATCTCCTGTCAAACCGGCTGCTACCGGCCCGCGCCGCTCCGGTCGCGGCCTGTTAGTGCTCGGCGCCATCGCGTTCGCGTTCCTCGCCGTCTCGGGCCAGCTCGTTCGTCTTGCCTTGACGGGCCAGGGGGACACCGTCTCCATCGCCCTCAACGAGCCGATCGGCCGGAGCTTCGCCCGCCCCGACATCGTCGACCGCAACGGCCGGCTGCTGGCGACCGACCTGCAAGTGCCCTCGCTCTATGCCGATCCGGCCCTGCTGCTGGACGCGGACGAGGCGATCGAAAAGCTGCGCCCGCTGTTGCCCGACCTCGACGAGGCAGCCCTCGGCCGCGCCTTCCGCGAGCCTGGCCGGCGGTTCGTATGGGTGCGCCGCGGCATGACGCCGGACCTCGCACAGCGCGTCCACAATCTCGGCATTCCCGGCCTCGCCTTCCGCAAGGAACTACGCCGTGCCTATCCGCTCGGCCGCATTGCCGGGCACGTGCTCGGCTCCACCAACGTCGACAACAAGGGGCTGACCGGCGTCGAGCGCACTATCGACGACACCGCCGGCATCGAGGCCGTGCTCGGCGCCGACCGCTCGCAGCGTGCTCCCGTGCGGCTGACCCTCGACATCGGTGTGCAGCACGGGCTCGAGGAGGAGCTGAAAGCCGCGATCACGCGCTACGGCGCGCGTGGCGCGGCGGGCCTCATCCTGGAGGCGCGCAGTGGCGCCATCGTCGCCAGTGCCTCGCTCCCCGATATCGATCCCGCGCGGCCGGCCGAATGGCTCGACGACACCCGCGCAGACAAGCTGACCGCCGGCGCGTTCGAACTCGGATCGATCTTCAAGATGGCGACCATCGCCATGGCGCTCGATTCCGGTCAGGCCAAGCTCGACAGCGTCTACGACGTGCGCGAGCCATTGACCGTCGGCCGCTTCACGATCAAGGACCTGCATCCGGCGGGTCGGCCGCTCAGTGTCACCGAGATTTTCCTGCACTCCTCCAACGTCGGCGCCGGCATGCTGGCACTGGAGGCCGGGACCGACCAGCAGCGTGCCTTCCTGGCGCGGCTCGGCCTCACCGGCCCCCTCGTAAGCGAAACCGGGCCCGTCGCTTCACCACTCGTGCCCGCCCGCTGGGACAAGGCGGAGACGATCACGATCAGCTACGGCCACGGCATCGCGCTCGCACCGCTGCAGTTCGCCACCGCCGTGACTGCGCTGGTCAATGGCGGCTTCGCGGTCAAGCCGACCGTGATCGCACGCGGCAACGTTTCTGGCGGTGCCTCCGAGCGCGTCGTCTCGGCCGCTACCAGCACCCGCATCCGCGAGCTGATGCGGCTCAACGTGACGCATGCCCAGGGCACCGGCCGGCGGGCCGACGTGCCCGGCTACGAGGTCGGTGGCAAGACCGGCACGGCCGAAATGCCGGCGCGCGGCGGCTACAAGGAGAGCGCCGTCATCTCCTCGTTCCTCGCCGCCTTCCCGACGAGCGCTCCGCGCTACGTCGTGCTGGTGCTGCTGTTCGAGCCGCAGGGCTCGGCCGAGACGCGCAACCAGATCACCGCCGGCCTCAACGCCGCCCCTGCCACCGGCCGCGTGATCGCCCGTGTCGCCCCGTTGCTGGACGTGCTGCCAGTGGCCGCCGTGAAGCAGTAATCCCCGCTCCCTCGCGGCCGTTGTAATCTGACGGTCGAGCGATCGTTGAAGCGCAACGAGGGAGCGAAAGACGAAACGCCCGATAACGACAGCCTCCCTCGATTTGACGCATTCGGCGACGCTCAATATGAACGGAGCGGCGTCCCCGTCCGGGGGAGCACATCAGACCTCATCGCCCGCCGGGACCATGCAGCTCTCATCCCTTCTAGGACCCGAGGTCGCGGCCGAGGCCAGCGGCGCCCCCGATGCGGCCCCAGACCCGGCATCGGTCGAGATCGCAGGGCTGACGGCAGACAGCCGCGCCGTCGCACCGGGCTTTCTGTTCGCAGCACTCGCCGGCGCCAGGACCGACGGCTCCCGCTTCATCGCCGATGCCGTCGCCCGAGGCGCCGCCGCCCTTCTCGCGGCCGATGGCGCTGCTGTGACCGCCCCCGGCCTCCCCATCTTACGGTCCGCCGAGCCACGACGCGCGCTGGCTCTGATGGCCGCCCGGTTCCATGGCCGCCAGCCGGCCACCGCCGTCGCCGTCACCGGCACCAGCGGCAAGACCTCGGTCGCCGAGTTCACCCGCCAGATCTTCGCCGCCTGTGGGCGTCAGGCCGCTTCCGTCGGCACCATCGGCATCGTAAAGCCCGACGGCGGCGTCTACGGCTCGCTGACGACGCCCGATCCGGTGACGCTGCACAAGACGCTGGCGGAGCTGGCGGACGAGGGCGTCACGCATCTCGCGTTCGAGGCCTCCTCGCACGGCCTCGACCAGCACCGTCTGGATGGCGTCGCGCTGACGGCCGCCGCCTTCACCAACCTCGGCCGCGACCACCTCGATTATCATCCGACGGTGGAGGCCTATCTCGCGGCTAAGCTGAGATTGTTCACCGAGCTGTTGCAGCCCGGTCAGACGGCCGTGATCAACGCCGACGACCCCTATTCGGGGCAGGTGATCGCGGCCTGCCGCGCGCGCGGACTGGATGTGATGACCATCGGCTGGCATGGCGAGATGCTGCGCCCCGTCGCGGTGCGCGCCGCGGGTTTCGCTCAAGAACTCGAGATCGCGCACGACGGGCGCACACATTTCGTTCGACTTCCCCTGCCCGGCTCCTATCAGGCGAGCAACGCCCTGGTCGCGGCCGGCCTCGCCATCGCGACTGGAGAGGACGTCACAGCCGTTCTACAGGCGCTCTCAAGTCTCAAGGGCGTCGCCGGCCGACTGGAAATCGTCGGCGAGGCGAACGGCGGGCTCGCCGTCGTCGACTACGCCCACAAGCCCGAAGCGCTGGCGGCCGCGCTCGACGCGCTGCGCCCGTTCGCGACGGGACGCCTGATCTGCGTGTTCGGCTGCGGTGGCGACCGCGACACGGGCAAGCGGCCGATCATGGGCCGCATCGCGGTCGACAAGGCCGACATCGTCATCGTCACAGACGACAACCCGAGAAGCGAGCAGCCGGCGGCGATCCGCGCAGAGATCCTGGCGGGTGCCCATGGTCCGGGAAAATCCGGCGCGCGCGAGATCGGCGACCGCGCCGAGGCGATCGCCGCAGCCATCGCAGGGATGGAACCTGGGGATGTCGTGTTGATCGCCGGCAAGGGCCACGAGACCGGCCAGATCGTCGGCGATAGGGTGTTGCCGTTCTCCGACCACGAGGCTGTCGCCTCAGCGCTGAAGCGAGCATGACGGACATGGGCGACGCACTGTGGCAGTGGGACGATCTGGTGCGCGCCGCCGCGGGCGCCGCCGACGGCACCCCCGACGATTCGATCACCGGATTCTCGCTGGATACGCGCTCGATCCGGCGCGGCGAAGTGTTCGTGGCGCTCAAGGATGTCCGCGACGGCCACGAGTTCGTGGGAGCCGCATTCGCGGCAGGTGCCGCGGCGGCCCTGGTGTCAATTGACTACGTCCGCAAGCCCGGCGACGGCGCGCTGGTCCGCGTCGGCGACACATTGAAAGGGCTGGAAAACATCGCCCGAGCCGCTCGCGCGCGCCTCTCAGCCGATGCACGCGTCATCGCCGTCACCGGCAGCGTCGGCAAGACCGGCACGTCCGCCATGCTACGCGCCTGCCTGGAGCGGGTCGGCGCCACTCATGCGCCGGAAAAGTCCTTCAACAATCACTGGGGCGTACCACTAACGCTGGCGCGCATGCCCGCCGACACCCGGTTCGCCGTGATCGAGATCGGCATGAACCACGCGGGCGAGATCACGCCGCTGTCCAAGCTCGCGCGCCCGAACGTGGCGCTGATCACGACGGTCGAGCCGGTGCACTTGGCGCAATTCGCCTCTATCGAGGCGATCGCCGACGCCAAGGCCGAGATCTTCCTCGGGCTCGAGCGCGGCGGCACCGCCGTGCTCAATCGTGACAATCCGCATTTCGAGCGCCTTGCCGGAAAAGCCAAGTCGGCCCGCGCGCAGGTCGTGGCGTTCGGCCGGCAGGCCGGCGCAGACGTGCGACCGAGCCGCTGGGACATCGGGGCGGAGGGCAGCGATATCGTAGTGACACGCGGCGGAAGCAGCTGCGCCTACCGGCTCGCGGCCCCCGGTGCCCATCTCGCCATGAACTCGCTCGGCGTCGTCGCGGCGCTGCAGTCCGCGGGAGCCGATCTCGAGGTGGCGCTGCCGGCGCTCGCCATCTTCGAAGCGCCGCAGGGGCGTGGTGCACGCGTGACGCTGGCGCTCCCCGGCGGTGGCACGGCTTTGCTGATCGACGAGAGCTACAACGCCAACCCGGCCTCGATGCGCGCCGCCCTCGCCACGATGGCGACGCTGCCACGCACGTTGTATTCACGCCGGATCGCGATCCTCGGCGACATGCTGGAACTCGGCGGCGCCGCGGAGGAGTTGCATCGCGACCTCAAGGGTCCGATCGTCGACGCCGGCGTCGATCTGGTGCTGGCCTCGGGCACGCAGATGCGGCATCTGTTCGACGCGCTGCCGACCGGCATCCGCGGTCACTGGGAGGCCGACGCCGACGCTCTCACCACATCGGTGCTCGATGCGGTGCGCCCGGGTGACGTGATCATGATCAAGGGCTCGAACGGCGCGCGCTCCTGGCGCATCGCGGAGGCCCTGAAAAAGCGCTTCGCCGCATCCGCGGCTTAGGTTAGGACGCCCTCTGACGGGCGTATGGATCGCTCGCCGAGCGGGTAGGCGGCAGGGTTGCCGCCGCGACAGAGGACTGGACTGGATGCTCTACGAGCTCGTGAACTTTTCCGACCAGATCGGTCCGCTGAACGTCTTCAGATATCTCACCTTTCGCACCGGTGGCGCGATCTTCACAGCTCTGCTGTTCGTGATGCTGTTCGGACCCGGCATGATCGACCTGCTACGTGTCAAGCAGGGCAAGGGCCAGCCGATCCGGGAGGACGGGCCGAAGTCGCATTTCTCCAAGAAGGGCACGCCGACGATGGGCGGGCTCATGATCCTCGCCGGCATCTCGGTCTCGACACTGCTGTGGGCGAACTGGTCGAACATGTACGTGTGGATCGTCCTCGGCGTCATGCTCGCCTACGGCGCGCTCGGGTTCTACGACGACTACCTGAAGGTGACGAAGCAGACGACATCCGGCTTCTCCGGGAAGATGCGGCTGCTGCTCGAGCTGGCGGTGGCCGCGGTCGCATCCTACTGCGTCATGCTGCTCGGCAAGGAAGGGTTCTCGGACGCGCTGACGCTTCCCTTCTTCAAGAACGTGCTGGTGCCCCTCGGGTTGTTCTTCATCGTGCTTGGCACGCTCGTCATCGCGGGCGCGGGCAACGCGGTCAACCTGACCGACGGTCTCGATGGCCTCGCCATCGTGCCGGTGATGATCGCGGCCGCCACTTTTGGCCTGATCGCCTACGTCACCGGCAACATCAAGTTCGCGCAATACCTGCAGATCCACCACGTCGCCGGCGCGGGCGAGCTGGCCGTGATCTGCGGCGCGCTGATCGGGGCAGGGTTGGGCTTTCTGTGGTTCAACGCGCCCCCCGCCATGATCTTCATGGGCGACACCGGCTCGCTCGCTCTCGGCGGCGCGCTGGGTGCCATCGCCGTCGCGACCAAACACGAGATCGTGCTCGCCATCGTCGGCGGGCTGTTCGTTCTGGAGACGATGTCGGTGATCATCCAGGTGGCGTCGTTCAAGCTGACGGGCAAGCGGGTTTTCCGCATGGCGCCGCTGCATCACCACTTCGAGCAGAAGGGCTGGCAGGAATCGACCGTCGTGGTCCGCTTCTGGATCATCTCGGTGATCCTGGCGCTGGTCGGCCTCGCAACGCTGAAGCTCAGGTGAGGAGGCTTTCCACCGCAGGTCGGGACGCCATTCATCAGGACGGCATGATCAGCTCGCCTTGTCGTCGAGCAGGTCGGCGCGCTTCTTGAGCAGGCTCTCGACCTTGCCGGGGGCGACCTTGAACTCCCAGCCGCCGGTGCGGGCGTTGATTTCGTCGGCCGCCTTCTTGGCGTCGCCCTCGCCGCTGGCGACGATCGACATCCAATTCGCCGCCCCACCTTCCTCGCGACGGATGGTCTGGGCCAGCTTGAGGCCGGCCGCCGTCTCGAACGACACTTTGCTGGTGTCTTTGGCGGAGGGGGTGGCAGCGGCCTTGCGCACGTCCTCGAGATCGATCGAGGCAGCCGAGCGCAGAAGGGAATCCGCCGCGTAGGTGTCCTTCAGCTTCTTGCCCTCGGGCGGGAAGGCCGCGAATACGATCTTGTTGGTCGTTTCCTTGCCGTCCTTGTCCTTCTCCGTGACGCGCTCGACCTTCAGCGGCTCCTCGCCCTCCAGCTCGACCGTCAGCTTGGAGATCGTGGCGCTGTCGAGCTCGAGCACCTGCGGCTTCACCCATTCGCGCGCAGCAGTCGGCGGGTCGATCTCGCCGGAGGCGAGCCAGGTCTGCACATCGCCGGGCTTGCGCACGTAGGTCGCGTTCTTGCCGGCGCCGAACGCATCCGCACGACGCTTGCCGACGACCACGTCGGCGAGCACACCGCCCTTGGCATCGAGCGCCCGGATGCCACGCGATTTGGCGTCCTTGCCGGCGGGATCCTCGAGCTCGATCAGCGGATAACGATCCGCTTTTCGCGTCTTGGTCTCCAGCAGATCCGCCTGGCTGAGCCTGACCAGCAATCCACGCACTTTCTCGGCATCGGCGGGATAGCCCGCGCGCTCCTTGATACCCCAGCCGCTGCCCTTTTTCTCGAGCGTCAGAGTATTGGCACCCTGCCTGATCTCGATCGCGGCCACCTTCGCCGCATCGCTTTCGAACGACGGCAGCAGCCGGCTGCCGGCAAGAGTGCCCTGGCTCCACTGCTCGCTGAATGTCCAACTCGCGATGGCGAGCAGGCTCGAGACGACGGCAGCGATGACGAGGAGGACGAACTGCTTGGCGTTCATGGCACTGCTTCCCGGGAGTTGCTGCGGCGCGGGCTTCGGCGTTGGCGTCAGGATCGGGCGGTCACGAGTGGGTCGACGGGCGCCGGCGCCGGACGGCCCAGCCGATACCGGCGAAGCCGACCAGCAGAGGCACGGCCGCGATGTTGAGGAACTTGAGCCAGCCGTCGAGCTTGTCGATGTCCTGGCGCAGCGCAAGCTTGACGTCGCGCAGCTCCTTGCGTGTCGACAGCATCTCGGAGCGGAACTTGTCGACGGCGGCCTTGTCCTTGTCCGACAGGGCCACCTCTCCGTTCTCGGCCCCCTTCTCTAGCTTGGAGAGTTGGTCGGTCACGTCCTTCAGCTTGGCGGTGAGCGACTGCTCCTTGTCACGGAACTGCTTCTCCGAGTCCCGGCGCAGCGCATTGACGCGCTCGAACGGACGGTCGGAGATGCCCCGGCCCCTGAGCGAGATCAGTGCGTCGCTGCCCGACAGGTTCTCGAGCGCGCCGAGCACGAAGGCTGCGTTCTGCGCGTTCGGAACCGCGATCTGCTGGCCCAGGAACTCGCGCACGTCGACCCAGAACTGATCTGTCAGGAGGTCCGTGTCGCCGATGACGGTGACATTGATCCGGCCGGAGGCGACGTGAGGCTTGGCCGGCGTAGCGTCTGAAGCCTTGGCGTCCTTGGCGTCTGCGGCCTTGGCATCGGCCGGCTTGTCCTCGGCCTTGGCATCCTTGCCGTCCTTGGCCTCGTCCTTCTTCGGCGGCTTGGGCTCGCCGTCGGGGAAGGCGCTCTTGGTCTCGCCGGCGACGCGGGCCGCTAGCGTCAGTCGCTTGCCCTCGGGCTTGTAGCCGCGCAGCAGGGTCAGGGCGTCGGGCGTGCCCGCGACCTTTTCGGCCCCGACTAGCATCGCCTGGTCGGAGGTCTGCAGCACCGGCGTCAGCGTCGTGGTGGCGCCGTCCAACTTACTCAGCGCGACGGCGGTGGCGAGGTTCAACTTGTCGATGCCGCCCGACAGCACGTCCTTCTCGTCGAGCGCGCGCTTGTCCATCGTCAGCCAGGCGACGTAGTCGGTGACCACCGGCTGGCCGCCGCGCTGTCCGCCGAACTGCACGCGCCGCGCGAACGTCATGTCGGTCGCGACCTTGGACACGTCGGCATTGACGCCCCACGCCTTCAGCAGCTTGTCGAAATCGGGACTGCGCTGGCCGAGGTGAGCCATCATCGGCCCGAGCAGCTTCGCCATTTCCGAGCTCGCGTCGAGGAAGACCAGCACCTTGCCGCCCTTCAGCACGAACTGGTCGATGGCGTAGGCGAGCGCCGGGGTGGGATCGGGCTCGACCAGCATCAGCACGTCGATGCCCGCGGGGATCTCGGTCGCGTCCCTGGCGATGGTCTTGATGTCGTAGACCTCGCGGATCTGCTCCATGATCATCTGCGGCGGGATCTGCTGAGGCCGCTGTGCCATGCCCATCGGAGGCATCATGCCGCCGTCGATCGGCAGACTGGAGATGAAGCCGATCGACTTCTTCTTCGGGTTGGCGAGACTGTAGATCAGCTTGGTGACGTCGTACTCGATAAACCGGTCGCGCTCGGCGGCGAAGAATGGAATGCTGGCGTCGTTGTCGGTGGTATTGGCCGCGACGAGGCCGAAGTAGGCCTGTTCGCCCTCTTGGTTCAGCCTGACGCCGCGCAGGCCCGACGCGACGGCGCGATCCTCCGCCTCGGAGAAGGGCTCGGGGTCGATGTAGGTGACCTTGAGCTTGCCGCTGGACATCGTGCGGTACTGGTCGAGCAGGGCGCGCAGCCGCTCGAAGCTCTTGGCGAAGTTGGGCGCCGCCTCGCCGAGGCGCTTGGAATAGTAGACCCTGACGTCGATCGGCTCGTCGATGGAACGCAACGCCTTGCGGGTGCCCTCCGACGTCGTGAACAGGCCTTCCTGCGTGAGGTCGGCCGAATAGTTGCGCAGCGCCGAGCCCGAAAACAGATTGACCGCGAGCAGCGTCACCGCGGCGGCGGCGAGTCCGCCCCAGGCGAGCTTGCGCCGATCGAGCTTCTTGCCGACCCACGTCGAGGCCTCGTCGAGGCCCGCGAGCAGCGCCAGTCGGATGCTGTGGAAGATGGGATGCATAAGCGCCTCACGCTGCTTTCTTCATGTCGATGATGATGCGGTTCGCAAACAGCGCGAACGCGATCAACGACAGGTAGAAGATGATCGTCGGCAATCCGATGAGCCCTTTGGTGACGTCCTCGAAGTGGGACAGGAAGCTCAGCGACGACACCGCCGAAATCAGAAACTCCGGTGCCCACGAGCGGAACGAGTTCAGCACCAGCTCGAAACCGCTCATCACCAGAAGGAAGCAGATAGCCGCGGCGACGATGAAGGCGATCACCTGGTTCTTGGTCAGCGCCGAAACCGCCGAGCCGATCGCCAGGAAACCGCCCGCCATCAGGAAGCTGCCGAGGTAGCTCGCCAGGATGACGCCGTTGTCGGGATTGCCGAGATAGTTGACCGTCAACCACATCGGGAAGGTCAGAACCAGCGCCAGGCCGATGAACGCCCAGGCCGCGAGGAACTTGCCCAGAATCGCCTCCCACGGCGACACCGGCAGCGTCATCAGCAGCTCGATCGTGCCGATCTTGCGCTCCTCCGCCCACAGCCGCATGGCGATCGCCGGAACCAGGATCAGGTAGAGCCAGGGATGGAAGCCGAAGAAGGCGCCGAGATCGGCCTGCCCGCGGTCGAAGAAGTGACCGACATAGAAGGCGAAGGCGCCGGTCAGCGCGACGAAGATGACCAGGAAGATCGTCGCCAGCGGCGTCGCGAAGTAGGCCGCGAGTTCACGCTTGAAGATGATCCAGATGTTGCGAAGTGCGGACGCGTCGGGCATGGGCTCAGCTCCGGTCGGTCGTGGTGATCTGGCGAAAGACGTCATCGAGCTTGCCCCGCTCGACGCTGATCTCGTCGATGGCGACGCCACGGTCGCGCAGTGCGGCGGCGACGTCACCGGCGATGTTGGCACCGGCCTTGGGCAGCGCCCGCAGCAACTGGCTGACCGGGCTACCCGGCTGTGCGGCCGGTTGTCCGGCCGTCTGGCTCACGGTCTCGATGCGGTCGATGCCGGCGATGCCCGCCAGCGCCGCGCGCACCGAATCCGCCATGCCGCTGGCGACGCGGATGGCGACGGCGCCGTGGCTCGGATCGCGCCGCATCAACTGATCGGCGGTGCCGTCGGCGACGATACGGCCCTTGTTGATGATCACGGCACGGGTGCAGACCGCCTCGACCTCCTCGAGAATATGGGTCGAGACGATGATCGCCTTCTCCCGCGCCATGTCGGCGATCAGGTTGCGGACGAGGTGCTTCTGATTGGGATCGAGGCCATCGGTCGGCTCGTCCATGATCAGCACCTGCGGATCGTGCAGGATCGCCTGGGCGAGGCCGACGCGGCGCTTATAGCCTTTGGACAGCGTGTCGATGGTCTGATCGAGCACCGAGCCGAGGCCGGTCTTGTCGACCGCGACGGAGGCGCGGCGGGCGATGTCGGCGCCACGGAACCCGCGCAGCTCGGCGATGAAATGCAGGAACGCGCGCGGCGTCATCTCGCCATAGGCCGGTGCCCCTTCCGGCAGATAGCCGAGCTGGACCTTGGCCGCCTTGCCGCTCTGCTGGACGTCGCGGCCGGCGATCCGCGCGAAACCCCTGTCGGGCTCGAGAAAGCCGGTGATCATCTTCATGGTGGTCGACTTGCCGGCGCCGTTCGGCCCCAGGAAGCCCAGCACCTCGCCGCGATGGACCTGCAGAGAGATGCCGTCGACCGCGCGCAGCGTGCCGAAGCTCTTGACCAGTCCCTCGGCCTCGATGAGCGCGGGCATTCGGTTCCTCCTGTCGCTTCGGCTAACGGGGCGGCGTTGTGGCCGGCCTGCCGTCGGAACGCTTGGTCTGATGGTGGATACTGGGTCGGCACGCGAGCGCGCGCACGACTGCATCCGGTGGGCCTAGATAGGTCAAGCGGTAGCAGTGTCAAGACCAGAGTGCCAGCAATGACCGGCCGGCTCCCGGTGACGGATCACCCCGCCACCTCCTTGGCCGTTGCCGCCGCCTTGTTTGCGCCAGTCTTCTCCGCGGCGCGGCGCAGTACATTCCGATGCAACCAGACCAGCAGGACCGTCAGCAGGCCGAGGCCGATCATAGCGAGCGAGATCTGGGTCATAGCGGCTGCAAGATTGTCTTTTCCAAGGCTGCTGCCGGCGAGCGCGACGATGGCCGTGCTCGGCAGGTAGCCGAGGGCAGTGCCGATCAGGAAGGCGCGCTGGGAGGTCGGGAGCATGCCCAGCATCACGTTGACCAGGATGCCCGGCACCGGCAGTTGCCGCGCCACGAAGATGGCAGTGACGGTCGGCGTCGCGAGCACCGTCCGCAAGGTCTTGCCAGCCCCGGCCAGCCGGTTCTCGGCCCAGCCGCGGCCGCTCCAGCGCGCAAAAAGGAATGCGCCCCATGAGCCGGAGATGCTGGAGACGAGCGCGATCAGTCCGCCGGCAACGAAGCCGAACAGCGTGCCCGCCAGCGCACAGAGGATGAGCCGCGGCACGCCGAGTGCGATCGCGCCGACCGTGCCGGCGGCGAACCCCACGTAGGCCTTCCAGCCGTAGTCGCGGATCTGCTGCTTGAAGGCCTGGAGGTC
The DNA here is from genome assembly GCA_945889015.1 of Devosia equisanguinis. Classification (GTDB taxonomy): domain Bacteria; phylum Pseudomonadota; class Alphaproteobacteria; order Rhizobiales; family Hyphomicrobiaceae; genus CAMDBL01. The sequence continues at coordinate 9,000 of CAMDBL010000052.1, read as the reverse complement.
GCCGATCCATTGATTGAGCGGTGTGAAGTGCAGCACCAGCACGAGGCACGCCACGGCCAGCCCGAGGATCAGCAGCCGCCGAGCCTCCCGCCCCGTATCGTCGGCATCCTTGGTCGAAGGGAGCACCTGGTCCACGCACCTTGTTCCGTCGCACGGCGACGCCGCGACGCTCGTACCGCGAAGCCTCAGCCCTTGTCGCCCGCGCGCCTGGGACCGCCATCACCGCGACGGCCACCGGTCCGTCCGGCGATATCGGCGACCTGCCGGCCTTCCGGCAGGCCCTCGACGATCATGGGCACCTTGGTCCGCTTCCTCAGCCACGTCACGCCGACGAGGTCATAGAGACCGACCAGGGCACGATTGAGATTGTTGTACTTCGACACTCCGACGGTGCGCGGTCGGTCGTTGACGCCGACGTAAGCCACTTCGTGCCCATAGGTCTGGAACATCGCCGGCAGGTAGCGGTGCATACTCGTGAAGAACGGCAGGCGCAAGAACACCTCGCGCCAGTAGACCTTGATACCGCAACCGGTGTCAGGGCAGTTGTCCTTGAGCACGGCATCGCGGATCCAGTTCGCGGCTTTCGACGCCCAGCGCTTGGAGCCTTCCGCCTTGCGGTTGGTCCGCACGCCGTTGACCAGCGCCGGCCCCCTGGTGCCGGGCGCGGCAAGCGCCTCCAGCATGCGGGGAATGTCGTGGGGATCGTTCTGGCCGTCGCCGTCCATGGTGGCGACGACGGAGCTGGTGGCGGCCAGGATTCCCGAGCGCAGCGCCGCGCTCTGGCCACTGCGGGCGCCGTGTCTCAGGTAGCGCAAGCTCGGATAGCTGCCGCTCTCGATCATGGCCTTGATCTCGGCGCCGGTGCCGTCTTCGGAGAAGTCGTCGACGACGATCACCTCCGCCAGCGTCTCGGCGGGCACGGCGGAATAGGTCTCCTCCACGAGGCGGCCAATGTTGCCTGCCTCGTTCAGGGCCGGTATCACGACGGTGATGCGCATAGTTTCAGTGTCCTCGAGCGCGGCGATAACCACCCGATTCGAGCGGTGCGGCACAAGGCGGCATCCGATCCTGTTCTCTAGCAGTCTTTCGCTTTCCCGCTCAACCGCGTAAATCGCGTTATCGAGACGCGGCCGATGCCGATTGCAGGTCGTGACGCACACCACGGAGGGCCGGCAGCTGCAGCAGCGCACCACACCGCCGTCATCATCGGGGCCGCGATCGTCGGGGCCAACTCCAACCGGATCCGATCCCGCCGACGTTGCCTGGTCGCAGCGCCCGGTGCTGCTGCTGGCGCTGGCGCTCGGCGCTCTGCTGGCAGTGCGGCTGACCGCGCTCAGGCTCAATGCCACCGACTTGTTCTTCGACGAGGCGCAATACTGGTTCTGGAGCACGGAGCCGGCGTTCGGCTATTATTCCAAGCCGCCGCTGATCGCGTGGCTGATCGGGCTGTCGACCAAGATCTGCGGCGTTTCCGAGCTGTGCATCCGGTTACCGGCACCGCTGTTGCATACCGCCACCGCCGCCGCGCTCTACGTGCTGGGACGGCGCCTCTACGACCAGACCACGGGCATCCTGACGGCGCTGGTCTATGCGACGCTGCCGGCGGTGTCGCTGTCGTCGGGGATCATCTCGACGGATGTCCCGCTGCTGCTGTGCTGGGCGCTGGCGCTGATCGGCTACGCCGCGCTGCTGCAGGACAAGGGCGAGAAGCGGAGCTGGTGGCCGGCGCTTCTGCTCGGCGGGGCGATCGGCGCGGGCCTCAACGCCAAGTACGCGATGGCATGGATCGTGCCGTGCGTCGCGCTCCACCTCGTCATCGAGCCCAGGCACCGCACCATACTGCGCGATATCAGGCTGTGGGCGGCACTGGCGATCGGCGTCGCGCTGATCGGGCCCAACCTCGCCTGGAACCTGTCGAACAGCTTCGCCACGTTCTCGCACACCGCCGACAATGCCAAGTGGGGCGGCTCGCTGATCCATCTCGACAAGGCGGCGGAGTTCTTCGGCGCGCAGTTCGGAGTGTTCGGCCCGATCCTGTTCGCGGGCCTCCTGATCATCACCTGGCGCGCGTGGAAGGTCGGCGTGCCGGAGTCCGACCGGCTACTGCTCGCGTTCGTGTGGCCGGTACTCGGCGCGATCACGCTGCAGGCGCTGCTGTCGCGGGCGCACGCCAACTGGGCCGCTGTCTCCTATGTCGCAGCCAGTCTGCTCGTCACCTCGACGCTGCTGCGCGAAGGCTCGCTGAAGTGGATGAAGGCCTCGATGGGGCTGCATCTGGCCGTGCTCGTGCTGATCTCGGTCGGCTCGGCCGCCGCAGGTCGCCTCGCGCTGCCCGGCATCGGCGACCCTTTCGCCCGCACTATCGGCTGGCGCGAGGTCGCCAGCGCGGCGATGGCCGAGATCGAGCGCGCGAGGCTCGCCGGCAAGCCTTACGGCGCGGTGATCACCGGCGACCGCGCCGTCTCGGCCGAGCTGCTCTACTACATGCGCGGCGAGCCGACGCCGGTGCTCGCATGGCGCGCCAAGCCGAAACCGCAGGATCACTTCGAGTTGACCCGCCCCTATCGCCAGGGATCGCCCGAGCCGGTGCTGCTGGTCGACCTCACCTGCGACATAGGCGGCAAGCCGGCCTGTTTTGCAGCAACCGCTGGAAACCCAACCCACCTGCAGCGTTTCACCGACAGCTTTGCAGGCATTGCGCCGGTGGGAGATCGTCTGATCAAGGCCGGCTCTACGAGAGCGCGACGAATTTCTCTCTACGCACTGACCGGATATCGCGGCAAATAGATGGGGCGTATCGTCGGCGGCGTTACTGTCGGCCAACAGCGCTGACCTATCGAGTCGGCGAGCAAGGAGAGATGACATGAAGCTTCAGGGCAGAACTGCTGTCGTGACCGGGTCCACGTCCGGCATCGGCCTCGGCATCGCCAAGGCACTGGCTGGCGCCGGCGCCAACGTCGTGCTCAACGGCCTGGCCTCCGACGGCGAGATCGCCGCCGCCGTGCAGGAGGTCTCCGATCACGGCACCCGCGTCGCGTTCGATCCAGCCAACATGCTGAAGCCGGCCGAGATCACGGCGATGGTGAGCAAGGCCGAGAAGGACTTCGGCAGCGTCGACATTTTGGTCAACAACGCCGGCATCCAGCACGTCTCACCGATCGAGGAGTTCCCGCCGGAGAAGTGGGACCAGATCATCGCCATCAACCTGTCGTCGTCTTTCCACACCATCCGCACCGCTGTGCCCGGCATGAAGACGCGCAAGTTCGGCCGCATCATCAACATCTGCTCGGCGCACTCGCTGGTCGCCTCGCCGTTCAAGGTGGCCTACGTCGCGGCCAAGCACGGTCTCGCCGGCATGACCAAGGTGGTGGCGCTGGAGCTTGCGGAGAGCGGCGTCACGGTCAATGCGATCTCACCGGGCTTCGTTTGGACGCCGCTCGTCGCCAAGCAGATCCCCGACCTCGCGCGCTCGAAGGGCGTCAGCGAGGAGGATGCAAAGAAGTTCGTGCTGTCCGCCCAGCCGACGAAGCAATTCGTCACCGTAGAGCAGGTCGGCGAGCTGGCGTTGTTCCTGGCGAGCCCGAGCTCCGGCTCGATCACGGGTGCCAACTACTCGATCGACGGTGGCTGGACCGCGCAGTGATCTGCCGCGTCCGGCTTTGAAGTGTCGACGTGCGTATTGAGTTGGGTCGAGGGCTGGATTGACAACGGCCACGGCCCAGCGAGGATGTGACGGCGACGCGTCGGAACGAGCCACGCCCGAACGTAGCGTCGTCGTCGCGAATATGATCAGCGGCTTCCGGCCGGGATCTGCTCGACGACGGCGATCGGCTCGCCGCCGAGCGGCTTGTCACCCATCAGCGTCGTCACGAGAAACGTCGCAGCCGCCACGGTCAGGGCGACGGCGACGACGATCTCGCGCAGCGACAGGCGGAGGCGGTCGGCCATGGTGCCGAAGGTGTCTTGGTGCTTCATGCCACCAGAATGGTCGGAGCGCCCTGATCGCACCAGACCACCATCTGCCGCGCGACCAAAAAGCCCAGTTGACGTATCAGCGCGGAACCAGACTTCGATTCGAGCGTTGAACCGCGCCGCTCGTCAGCTACGTCGCCCGGACATGAAGCGGGCGGCAGCGACGAGCGTCTCCGCGCTCGCGCCGAAAGGAGCCAGGGCATCGACCGCCTCGCCGACCGTCTGCGCGAGCTTGGCGCGCGCCGGCTCCAACCCCATAAGCCCGACGAGCGTCGCCTTGCCGACCGCGGCATCCTTGGCCACAGCCTTGCCGACGACCGCTGCATCGCCCTCGGCATCGAGGAGATCGTCGGAAATTTGGAAGGCGAGACCCAGCGCCTCGCTGTAGCGGACGCAGGCGCGACGCTGCTCGGGCAAGGCACCCGCGACGATCGCGCCCGCCTCGACGGCATGAACGATCAGCGCGCCGGTCTTCATCGCCTGCAACCGGCGGATGTGATCCAGCGTCGGCTTCCCGGGCAGACCGAGCTTGTCCGCCTCCAGGTCGATGATCTGGCCGCCGACCATACCGGCCGCGCCGGCCGCCCGGGCGAGGCTCGAGATCAGGGCTGCCCTGACCACCGGATCTGGATGCGCCGACGGCTCCGCCAGCAGCTCGAATGCCAGCGTCAGCAGCGCATCGCCGGCCAGGATCGCGGTCCACTCGTCATAGGCCGCCCACACCGTGGGCACGCCGCGACGCAGCCGGTCATTGTCCATCGCGGGCAGATCATCGTGCACGAGGCTGTAGCAGTGGACGCACTCGAGGGCTGCTGCCACGGTCATGGCCGCGCCTTGATCGCCGCCCAGCATGCGCGCGGTTTCCAGAACCAGAAACGGGCGGAATCGCTTCCCACCGCCGAGCACCGCGTGGCGCATCGCATCGACGAGCCGTTGCGGTACGGCGGCCATGCGCGCGCCGGACAGCAGATCGTCGAGACGCTGCTCGATCAAGGTGGCGGTCGTCGTCAGGCTTTGCTCGAACGTCATGGCGCACTAACTGTTAGCTCGCGGAGTTCAGATCGGGACGGCGGTATAGCATGTCGAGCGAGGTCGCGTGAGCATCGAGCATCCTCGGGCAGCAGACGAGCCAACCGCAGCTCCCGCCTATGTGGCCCCGCCCCTGACGCCTGACGCGGCCGCGCCGCGGGCGGCACCGGTCGCGGCTGCGGCTGCGTCCAATTCGCACAAGCTGGGGGAACGACCGCTCTGGCGCCGTCTGTTCGGGCTTGCGGGCCGCGCGCTGCGCGTGCTGGCGATCGTCTTCGGGCTGTGGCTGTTCGCCGTGCTGATCGCGATCATGCTCTACACGAGGCTCGATCCGCCGTTCACGATGTTGACGGCCGCCGCCAAGCTCTCGGGACGCACCGTGCAGCAGGTGTGGGTGCCGCTCGACCAGATCTCGCCCGCGCTGATCCGCGCCGTGATCCTGTCGGAGGACACCGGCTTCTGCCGGCATCTCGGGGTCAGCCTCGGAGAGATCGAGAAGGCGATGGAGCAGAGCAAGGACGGCATCCCCCGAGGCGCCAGCACCATCTCCATGCAATTGACCAAGAATCTATTCCTGTGGCCGCAGCGCAGCTACGTGCGCAAAGCACTCGAAATCCCGCTGACGCTGGCGATGGAGCAGGTGCTGAGCAAGCGGCGCATTCTCGAGATCTATCTCAACGTCGCCCAGCTCGGTCCCAACGTGTTCGGCGCCGAGGCTGCGGCGCGCTATCATTTCAAGAAGCCGGCCTCCAGGCTCGTCGAACAGGAGGCGGCGCTGATGGCCGCCACGCTGCCCGCCCCGGGAACCCGTAGGCCCGGCCGGCCGAGCGCGATGCTGACTAGGCTCGGGCACAATCTGGAGACGCGCATGAGAATTGCCGGCGGGCGCGCCGAGGCGTGCGTACTCGACTGAGCACGCGCCCGGCTGCCGCGATCCTCATCCCCTCGGCGTGATCGCGGCCGGCGGCGGCGGCGCGCTGCCCGGCGGCGCCGCGAGGTGAGGTGGGGCAACTTGCGGGGAAGCAGCCTTCGCTGGCGGAACCGCACCGGGTACACCGGCCGCCGCGTCCTTGGAGGCGGCTTTCTTCGAGGGCCGCACGATGTCGACCAACTTGCGGCACTCGGCGCCGAGCTCGCCGAGCCTCTCTTTCAGGCACTTGAGCTGGTCGGCGGGTTTGTTCCCCGCTGCAGCGCACAGCCGTGTCCGGTCGGCATTGCAGGCCAGCAAGGCCGCCTGCGACTGCGTCCGCACCGTCTTCAGCGCCGCCGAGCAGCCGGGACTGAGCTTGGCCGAGTTGTCGCGGAGACAACGCATGCGACCGGCGTCGCCGGCCTTCAGGTCCGGGCATACGGCAGCGAGATCCTGCTGGCAGGCCTGCAGCGGGCGAGGCGCGTTCTCGACAGCCGCCGCCTTGGTCTGCACGATGCCGAGAATCGTCGCGATCGCACCCATGCACTCGGACGACAACTTGTCCTGGTTGGACTTGAGGCACTGGATTCGGCCGAAGAGACCGGAGGGGGCATCCTTGCACAGCGTCTGGATATCGGCCTTGCAGGCGGCAAATCCGGACTTGGAGCCGGCTTGCGCCGTGGCAGCCGGAGGCTGAACCTGCTGAGCGAGTGCCACAGGGGCCGCGACCACCAGTGCGAGCATGCCGATGGCGAGGCTGACGGCCTTGTCGATCGTCATGTCGAGTTCTCCCGGCTTCTGTTTTGGCTGGGGAGGCCCACGACGAATCCCGGGCCGAGCATCATTCGCCCGTAGCCGCAGACCGCGGCCATGATGTGGCAGACTGGGACATGATCGGCAGCTCAGCCGCCGCGAACGGCGGCCAGAGTGGTGACCTCGCCGTTGACGAGGCTCAGCGCCAATTCGCCACGCTTCAAGCGCAGCGCATCCTCGCCGAACAGCTCCCGCCGCCAACCCTTCATCACGGCGATGTCCGGCTCGGTCTCGGTCGCGATCCGCTCCAGATCCTCGGCGTCCGCGATCAAGCGTGGCGCGACCTTGTGGCGGGCGGCGGCCGCCTTCAGCAGCACGCGCAGTAGCTCGATGGTGGCCCCGACCTCGGCCGCGGGCGCATGGCCGTGCGGGACCGCGGGTACCGTCTTTGGATCGCGAGCGAGCCCCGCTTTCACGGCCTCGACGATCTCTCGCGCGCGCGAGGACCGCGAAAAGCCTTCGCTGAGCGTCCTCAACTGCGACAGCTGCTCGGCGTCGGTCGGTGCCTGGCTGGCGATGTCGTAGAGCGCCTCGTCGCGGAGAATGCGGCCGCGCGGCACGTTCTGCGACTGCGCCAACCGCTCGCGCCAAGCCGCCAGCTCCATCAGCACGGCCAGGGCCTTGCGGTTCTTGACGCGCAGCTTCAAGCGCTTCCAGGCGTCCTCGGGCTTGGTCTCGTAGGTGGCGGCATCAGTCAGCGTCGCCATCTCCTCGCTGAGCCAGTTCGCCCGGTCGGTGCGGGCGAGGTCGTCGCGCAGATGCACGTAGACGTGGCGCAGGTGGGTGACGTCGCCCAGCGCGTAGACGAGTTGCTTCTGCGACAGCGGCCGGCGGCTCCAGTCGGTGAAGCGCGACGATTTGTCGAGATCCTTGCCGGTGATCTTCTTCACCAGATTGACGTAGCTGACGCTTTCGCCGAAGCCGCAGACCATGGCGGCAACCTGGGTATCGAAGATCGGTGCCGGCATGCGCTTGGCTGTGCCGTAGACGATCTCGACGTCCTGGCGGGCGGCGTGGAACACCTTGACCACCGCCGGATCGGCCATCAGCGCCCAGAACGGCTCGAGATCGAGCCCTGGCGCCAGCGGATCCACGATCGCCTCGTCCTGGGGACCGGCGATCTGGATCAGGCAGAGATGCGGCCAAAACGTCTGCTCACGCATGAACTCGGTATCTACGGCGACGAAGTCGGCCGTGGCGAGACGTGCGCAGAGGCTTTGCAGCTCCTCGGTGGTCGTGATCACGTGCATGGATCGGCCTATAGCGCACGTGATCGTCTTTGTCGCGCACGTTGATCGCCAAACAGTCGAATTGCCTATTTCATGCCCGCTGCCGCGCGCCGAGCATGCCGGCGAGCATCGGGTAGAGCAGGCCGAGACCGATCCCGAAGGCGACGCCGTTGAGCAGGAAGCCGTTGCGAAGCCTGACCACGTCGAAGCCCTTGGCGAACGCACCACTGAACGTCGGCTGTCCCTTGATCATGGCGACGACCAGCCAGCTGCCGAGCAGCATCGGCCCCAACATGCCGAAGATCATGCCCTTGAGGACTGCAGGTCCCGGAATCTCCTCGTACAGCAAGCCGAAGCCCACACCCCACAGCCCACCCCAGAACATCTGATTGAGCAGCAGCGGCACGCCATAGGGCGGCACCGGGTTCATCCGCCAGGGTCCCACGGGAATGAGGCCCGCCATATTGAGGATCAGGAACATGCCCTGATGGAAAATGAGCACCGCCAAGGCACCAGCAATGAAACCCGCGGTCAGGCGGCCGACAATCCCGTTCATGGTTTTCTCCCGGACCGGCCGAAAACGCCGGAGCCCGCATGAAGCATGCGGACCGAGAGGCGACAACGGCGCCTCCCGACAATGTGATCGGCCGGCAGCGGCAGTTCGGGCGGCGATGCCGTTCGACCGTAACCTCCCGCTCTGGCGCTCACCGTGCACCCCGGCCTATCTTGTCGGGAGGCGGCGCGAAGGGAGAGTTGCAGGTGCCCATTCAACTGCTCGTTCAAAGCCTTGTCCTCGCGGCCGTCCTGCTGGCGTCCGCCATCGGCCCGGCCGCGGCCCAGGATCGCTGCCTGGCGGTCGCCCAGGGGCCTGGCGGCGCCAAGGTGCACCGCGCCGCCGTGCGCACCGCCCAGCTCAAGCCTCAGGAGGTACGGATTACCTACTGGGGCCACTCCACGTTCATGTTGGAGAGCCCCGGCGGCGTGCGCATGGCGACCGACTACAACGACTACATCCGCCCGACTCCGCTGCCCGACATCGTCACCATG
>CAMDBL010000051.1 GCA_945889015.1 Devosia equisanguinis | reverse complement strand
CACATTCCTCCCTCCTCACTCTCTCGTTGTCGCGCGTCGCCCAGCCGCCACTTAGACTGGGCTCGCAATTCGACGCTCGTCACGCGGCCTGGGGTAGCTTTGCGCGTTCCATCGCACCGAGCGCGGGATGAAGCAGCCGATTTTTCGCGTGCAGCCGAGCCACGGTCTCCGGTGTCGTCTCCATGAAAATCGCCAAAGTCGAGACGTTTCCGATCGAGACGGGATTACCCAGACGCTCGATGGGGCAATCGGCCCTGCGCAGGATGCGCTCCATACGCACATCGACGACGGTCACGATATATGAGAGACCTGCCGCCACGCCGATCTCGAGAAGCCCTGCCAGCAACTCACTCGTGATCTCGGCCAATCCGTGATCGCCGCGTGCTTTTGCCAAGGCGGTATCAACGCAAAAACGCGTACTCTCCCAGATCAAAGGGCTTTGAATATCCAACCCATCCGGCAGACAGGCGGAAAACACGTCGCGAAGCATCGTCGGACCGGTCGTCTGTAGAAGTCGAAACGTACCTAGCACGCGATCATGCTCGTCGACGGACACGGCATAGAGCGGCTCGAGATCGTCGAACCTGTCGCGCTCGTGGCCGTTGCTGACGCGCACGTCCCAACCCAGCCGGCCGTCGAACACGCGGGCCCTGAGCTTGAACATCTGATCGACGATATCTGGAAACTCGGCCATTTGATGACCGGGAATAATTTTGAGCATGACGATCCTCCTTTGGCTTGTGCCGGGGAGAAGTTCGTCATTATCTGTACACCTGTCACCTGTGGTAAATCACAGGTGCTTCGTGTTCAGATGAGATTTAGCCTGACCGCTTTCACGGCAGCTTCGACTTTATTCGACGCGCCCAACTTACCGCGGACGTTGGACATCATGAACTCGACGGTGCGTTTGGTGATTCCAAGAATAATGGATGTCTCCTCCTCGCTCTTCCCCGCGGCAGCCCATTTGAGAATTTCCATTTCCCGCGGCGTCAAGCTGATCTTTGGCTTTGCGACGTGGCATTCTCTTTCCAGAACGCTTTGATGAAAGCTACACGCGATGATCCAGAATTTCTCCAGGAACGAGCGCTTCTGCTTGGCCCATTCGCGGTCGGACATCTCGCAATTGATACTGAACATCGCCGTTTCGCCGCGCGTCCCCCTGATGGGGAATGTCAGACCCTGCTTGGCCACGCCGAATTCGGCCGCTTCTCCGAAAAAGCTCATGATCTTTCGATTGGGAGACCTCAGAGCACCCCAATCGATGGGTAAGATGCCTCTCAGGCCCGCCTGAATGACGGGATCGATTGCGACATAGTTCTGCGACTGATAGCGCCGGATCCAGTCATTCGAGTAAGTTGCGATAATATACGTGTACTGCTCTTTTCTTAGCGGCAGGTTCACACCGAGATAGGCTGCATTCGTGAGATTGTGCTGGCTGCAGAGCTGCTGAAGAAAGCGATCGCCTCCCCCTTCCTCGAAGACGGGGCCGCCCTGCTCGACGAGCTCGTAGAACATTTCTTCCAGCACGCCGCCGCCTCCCCACAACCAAGTCTAACCGATCATAGACCCTGTATGCTCCAAAAATTCATATGTATCCATATACATTCACGAGGAAAAAGCATGCAAGCGCAAATCTGACACGCATTGAACGAAGTTCAAATATCAACTCGACAGTTCCAGATCAATAGTCACTGCTCGCAAGAAAACGCCGCAAGCTATAGAACCAATCAAGGTTTGCTATAGCCTACCCATTTTACAGCCTACGTCTGAGTCATCCCAGCGTTAGACTAAAGGCGTGGCAATTGTAAACAAATGCCTGCGCAACGCGCACCCATCAATACCAGACCGCACCACCGCCACACGTAATCCTCCCTCCTCGTCCTCGTTCCTTCCGCGATTGAGGCTGTTTGCGACAGCCCCTTGCACGCGTCCGCCATCCTGGCTATGGCCCGCACCAAACCCATCCGAATGTGGTGACACCATGCAGAACCTCGACAAGCTCAAGTCCACGGCAGGCCTGGACGTGACAGGCCAGCGCGTGATCGTGCGCGCCGACCTCAACGTACCGACGAAGGACGGCAAGGTGACGGATGCGACACGTCTCGAACGGGTGGTGCCGGGCCTCATGGATCTCGCCAAGCGCGGCGCGCGCGTGATCGTCGTCTCCCACTTCGGCCGGCCCAAGGGCGGTCCCGATCCGGATTACTCTCTGAAACCGGTCGCCGAAGCACTTGCCAAGCTCGTGGGCAGGCCCGTCCCGCTCGCGTCCGACTGTGTCGGTGCCGCAGCCGAGTCCGCGGTCGCGGCGATGAAAGCCGGCGATATAGCTTTGCTCGAGAACCTTCGCTTCCACACGGGCGAGGAGAAGAACGATCCAGCCTTTGTCGCGGCCCTCGCCAAGCTCGGCGACATCTACGTCAACGACGCGTTCTCCGCCGCCCATCGTGCCCATGCCTCGACGGAAGGCCTCGCGCACTTGCTGCCGGCCTACGCCGGGCCCTTGATGATGGAGGAGATCAACGCGCTCAAGGCTGCACTCGAAGCACCCAAGCGGCCGACCGTCGCCGTCGTCGGCGGTGCCAAGGTCTCGACCAAGATCCCCGTGCTAGAGAACATGCTGGCCAAGGTCGACAAGCTGATCATCGGCGGTGGCATGGCCAACACGTTCCTTCTGGCGCAGGGCGTCGCCATCGGCAAATCGCTGGCCGAGCCCGACTTCAAGGAAACCGCGCTCAAGATCATGGCTGCCGCCAAGACGCGCGGCGTCGAGATCGTGCTGCCGGTCGACGGCGTGGTGGCCAAGGAGTTCAAGGCGGGTGCGTCGTCCAGCGTGGTCGATGTCACGGCCACGCCCGCCGACGCGATGATCCTCGACTTCGGTCCAAAGTCTGTCGCGCACCTGATCGGCGTCGTGCAGGGCTGCCACACACTGCTCTGGAACGGCCCGCTCGGCGCCTTCGAGATCTCACCGTTCGGCGAGGGCACGTTCGCGCTCGCCAAGGAGGTCGCGCGGCTGACCAAGACCGGTACGCTGACCTCGGTCGCGGGCGGTGGCGATACCGTCGCGGCCCTCAATGCCGCCGGCGTCACGGACGACTTCAGCTACGTCTCCTCGGCGGGCGGCGCGTTCCTGGAGTGGCTCGAAGGACGCGAGTTGCCGGGCGTGGCGGCTCTTTTGAAGTGATCCCAAAATCGAGGGCAGCAGTGCACATCGACACTGCGCTGGCCATGAACCGCAGAAAGCCATTGCAAGCTCCGCCCGAGTGGCGGAGCTTTATTCTTTTCAAGCCACTGCAGGCCTGATATCTGAAGAATAATTTACTTGTCCGCATCGGTAAGTTCTCGGATAAGCGCAAAATGGACCAGCCATTGAGCGCAAAAATGAGAACACCGTTCCTTGTCCTGACGGCCGCCCTTCTTGCCGTGAGCGTCACGCATCCCGCCGCAGCCCAGGTTGGTTCGGGCAATTCCCCGGACGCGGCCACCGAGCGCGGGCTCGAGCAGTATAGGCGCATGCTCAAGGACGACCCCTGGAGCAACCCCGGCTTGCTCGATGCGGATCGCGGCGAGGCACTGTGGAAGACCGCGCGCGGGCCGAAGAACGCCACCCTCGAGGCCTGCGACCTGGGCAAGGGGCCGGGCGTCGTCGACGGCGCCTTCGCGGAGCTGCCGCGCTACTTCGCGGATGCGGACCGCGTCCAGGACGTCGAGACGCGGATCGTGTGGTGCATGGAAAAGCTGCAGGGGCTGACCCGCGCCGAGGCGCTGAAGCCACCTTACCCTTCCGGCGGCCAGCCTGTCGGCGATGCCGGCGCGATCGCAACGTTCATTGCCAGCAAGTCGCACGGCAAGACCTTCGCCGCCAAACTCGACCACGCCAAGGAGAAGGAAGCGTTCGCGCTCGGCGAGACGCTGTTCTTCCGCCGCCAGGGACCGATGGATTTCGCCTGCGCCACCTGTCACGCCGACAGCGGCAAGCGCATCCGACTTCAGGAGCTGCCGTTCCTGTCCAGACCAGAAGAGGCGAAAAAGGTGATCGGCGAATGGCCGGCCTACCGCGTCTCGTCCACGCACGTGATGACCATGACGCACCGCATCTACGACTGTTTCTGGCAAATGCGGTTGCCGCGGGTCGAGTACGGCTCCGACGTCACCATCGCGCTGACCAGCTACCTCGTCCAGAAAGCCGCCGGTGGCGAGATCACCGCCCCCGCGATCAAGCGCTGAGAGGGAGAGAACCCAATGCCGACACTCACGTCTCTCAGCCCTTCCATTCGGCGGCCGACATCCTCGGGCTCAACCGTGCCCCGCTCCCCGGCGGAGAGGGGCCGGAGATGGGAAGATCCCACATCTCCAATTTCGGTCACGCCGCAGCAGTCTGCCCCATCCCCTGAGGGGAGGGGGATCGCGTCGAACCCTCGGCTGACGTCGGCATTCGAAGCCGGTCTGTCGGCGCTCTTCATGAGCCTGCTGGCGCTCGTCGCGACAGGACATGTGGACACGGCGCGCGCTCAGTCCGCTCCTGCGCCCGTATCCGAGGAGCGCGTGCAGGCGGCGATCTCGTCGAGCTGGCCGAAGGCGCCCACCGACTGGCTCGCCCGGCTGCAGCAGGACGAGACGATGAAGGCCTGCTCGCAGCATCACAACACGCCACCCGCCGAGGTCGGCCGCGAGATCCGCAACCGCGAGCGAGCCAGCATCAAGCATCCGGCCGACGGCAACTACATCGGTGACTGGACGAAGGGCGAGCGCATCGCACAAAGCGGCTATGGCCTGAGATTTTCGGATTATCCACCGGCCCAGGTCAATGGCGGAAACTGCTATGCCTGCCACCAGCTCGACCCCAAGGAGGTCAGCTACGGCACCATCGGTCCCTCTCTGGCAGGCTATGGCAAGGTCCGCAAGTTCGGCGCACCGTTCGCAAAGGCCGTTTACGAGAAGATCTACAATGCACACGAACAGCAGGCCTGCTCGCTGATGCCCCGCTTCGGCAGCAACGGCATACTCAGTGAGGCGCAGATCAAGGACCTCGTCGCGCTGCTCATGTCGCCGGACAGCCCGGTCAACAAATAGCCCCGGCGTTCCGGGCGCAGCGGATGCCCCGGACTGACGACTACACCGCGACGTTGTCGATCAGTCGCGTCTTGCCGAGCCAGGCGGCGGCGAGCACGCGCATCGGCCGGCCGCTCTTGCCATCGACCGGCTTCAACGTCACGGCGTCGCGCACCTCGACATAGTCGACAGTGTCGAAACCCGCCGCCGCGATCTCGGCTCTCGCCGCCTCGGCGAGCTTCGCTATCCGGGCCGACGTCAACGCGACCCCGAGCGCGGCGCATTCGTCCGCCAGCCGCTTGATCGCGCGCTGGATGGCCGGCGCGATTCGCCGCTGGCTTTCGTCGAGGTACTTGTTGCGGCTCGACATGGCGAGGCCGTCCTTCTCACGTATCGTCGGCACGCCTATGATTTTCAGCGGCAGGTTCAGGTCGGCCACCATCTGCTTGACCACCTGGAGCTGCTGGTAGTCCTTCTCCCCGAACATCGCGAACTCCGGCCCGACCTGCGTGAAGAGCTTGCAACACACAGTCGCGACACCGCCGAAGAAGTGCGGACGATAGTCGGTCTCGAGCCCCTCCGCAGCGCCCGCCGGCACCACGCGCGTGGCGAATCCCTCCGGGTACATTTCGGCCGGGCCCGGTGCCCAAACGAGATCGCAATCGACGGTCTTCAGCTTGGCGAGATCACCGGCCTCGTCGCGCGGGTAGCGGGCGAGATCCTCGTGCGGGGCGAACTGGGCGGGATTGACGAAGATCGACGTCACGGTCCGTCGCGCGCGCTTCTGCGCGGTACGCACGAGTTGCAGATGCCCGTCGTGCAACGCGCCCATCGTCGGGATCAGCGCCACCTTTTCCCCGGACTTGCGCCAGCCAACGACCACCTTTCGCAGATCCGCGACCGTGCGCACGACTTTGACGGGTTGCCGTTTCACCCCAATTCTCCCTGGAGGCCATTCCATCCGAGCCCACCACTGCCCAATTTGATAGTGTAGGGCAAGATCAGTCTCGGTCGGCTCGGGAGGTTCGGCATGGCAGAGGCCCAAGGCAAGACAGCATCGCGTCCCGCGCCGCCGACCCGCGACGAGATCGCCGCCTACCATCTGATCGACGAAAACCGTCTCATCGGCAGCCTGCTGGAACGCGCCCAGAGCAGCGAGGAGGCCCGCCGCTCGGTCGCAGAGATAGCACGTCGGCTGGTCCAGGCCGCACGCGCCAACCGCCATAAGCACGCCGGCATCGACGCTTTCGTCCACGAATACGGACTGACCAACGAGGAAGGCATTATCCTGATGTGCATCGCGGAGGCGCTGCTGCGCATTCCCGATGCCGACACCGCCGACGCGCTGATCGCCGAGAAAGTGTCGAGCGGGCAGTGGGAGAAGCATCTCGGTGCCTCGGACTCGCTGTTCGTCAACGCCTCGACCTGGGGACTGATGCTGACCGGCAAGATCGTGAGGCATCGTGACAGCCAGGCATCAGGCCTCTCTGGCTCGCTGAAGCGGCTCGTCGCACGCTCGGGCGAGCCGCTGATCCGCCAAGCTGTACGGCAGGCCGTGAAGATCCTCGGCGACCAGTTCGTGCTCGGCCGCACCATCAAGGAAGCGCTGTCTCGCGCAGAGGCGTACGAGGCGGAGGGGTTTCGCTTCTCCTTCGACATGCTGGGCGAGGCCGCCAAGACAGACGCCGATGCGCGGCAGTATCACGAGCGCTACCTCGCGGCCATCGAGGCGGTCGGCAAGGCGACGGGCCCGCTCGCGCGCCACGACATTCAGGCCCTGATGGCGAGGCCGGGCATCTCGATCAAACTGTCCGCGCTCGATCCCCGCTTCGAGCCGGGACGAGAGCCGCGCCTGCAGCGAAATATGGCGCCGAGGCTACTCGAACTCGGCCGTGCCGCTCGCGCCCACGGGTTGAGCCTGACCATCGACGCCGAGGAGCAGGACCGCCTCGACCTCACGCTCGGAATGCTCGGCGACCTGATGCTCGACGACACGCTGGCGGGGTGGTCCGGGCTCGGCGTCGCCGTGCAGGCCTACAGCCGCCGCTCGCTGCAGGTGCTGCGCTGGCTGAAGCGACTCGCGCAACAGACGGGACGGCGCATCCCGGTCCGCCTCGTCAAGGGCGCCTACTGGGACAGCGAGGTCAAATGGGCACAGGAGCGGGGCCTGTCCGACTACCCTGTTTTCACCCGCAAGGTCCATACCGACGTCTCCTGGCTCGCCTGCATGCGCTATCTGATCGCGGAAAGCGCGTCGTTCTACCCCCAGCTCGCCACCCACAACGCCCACTCGGTCGCGGCCGCCCACATCGCCGCCGGCAACTCCGAGATCGAGTTCCAGCGATTGCACGGCATGGGCGAGGGCCTCTACGAGGACGTCGTGACCAAGACCGGCCTCGACCGGCCCTGTCGCATCTACGCCCCGGTCGGGGATCACGAGCAGTTGCTGGCCTATCTCGTCCGCCGTCTGCTCGAGAACGGCGCGAACACGTCCTTCGTCAATCGTCTGGCGGACGACGAGGCGCCGGTCGCCGACATCACGCGCGATCCGGTCGAGGTCGCGACGGCCGAGCGCATGACACCCCGCGACGCCGGCGTGCGCGTCATCCCGCTGCCACCCGAGCTTTATCAGCCGCAGCGGCGCAACAGCCTCGGTCTGGCGCTGACAGAGCCCGCTATCCGCGAGGCTTTGTATGCGGAGATGGCCGCCGAGCTTCGCCCCTCCTACGTGGTGGGGCCGCTGGTCGAGGGTGTGGAGCTCACGTCGGGCGAGGGAAGCGAGCAGATGCTCGCGCCGCAGGATCGCCGTGAGCTGCTCGGCACCACGCGCGCCGCCTCCCCCACCGACGTCGATCTCGCCATCACGGTTGCGATCCGGGGAATGCCGGCCTGGGACCACCTCGGCGGCGAAAGGCGGGCCGAGATCCTCGAGCAGGCGGCCGAATTGTTCGAGCGCGATCGTGCCCGGCTGATGACCGTGATGGTGCGCGAGGCCGGCAAGACCCTGGAAGCAGCGCAGGGTGACGTGCGCGAGGCGGTCGACTATCTGCGCTACTACGCCAACGAGGCGCGGCGGCTGTTCGCGAGCGCGACGTGGCTTCGGGGACCGACGGGTGAGCACAATACGCTGGCGCTGAGAGCCCGCGGTCCGATCGCCTGCATCTCACCCTGGAACTTTCCACTCGCCATCTTTACCGGCCAAGTCGCGGCAGCACTCGCCGCGGGCAATTCCGTGCTGGCGAAGCCCGCCGAGCAGACCCCCATCACCGCCTTCATCGCGACGCAACTGCTGCTCGAGGCCGGTGTGCCACGCCAGGTGCTGCATCTGCTCACCGGCGGCGGCGCGGTCGGCGCCGCACTGACGCGGGATCCGCGCGTGCAGGGCGTGGTCTTCACCGGCTCCAACGAGAGCGCCTGGGCAATCCAGAAAGCGCTTGCCGAGCGACGCGCCGCCATCGTCCCGTTCATCGCGGAGACCGGCGGCATCAACGCCATGATCGCGGACTCGTCCGCGCTGCCCGAGCAGGTCGTGCGCGACGCAATGCGCTCGGCCTTCGACAGCGCGGGGCAGCGCTGCTCGGCGGCGCGGGTGCTTTTTCTGCAGGAGGACATCGCCGATCACGTCGTCGAGATGCTGGCTGGCGCCATGCGTGCGCTCGAGATCGGCGATCCCTACGACTATGCCACCGACATCGGCCCAGTGATCGACGAGGCGGCCCGCGACGCGCTCGAGACCCACAAGCTGCGCATGAAGCGCGAGGCCAAGGAGATCGTCGACATTCCGGTCCCCGAGGCCTGCCGACACGGCACGTATGTGGGACCGGCCGCCTACGAGATCGACAAGCTGTCGGTTCTGGACCGCGAGGTGTTCGGTCCGATCCTGCACGTCGTCCGCTTTGCCCGCGGCCGGCTCGACAAAGTCTGCGACGCCATCAACGCTTCCGGCTACGGGCTGACGCTCGGCCTGCACAGCCGCATCGCCGCGGTCGCCGATCTCGTCGCGGAACGCGCGCACGTGGGCAACCTCTACATCAATCGCAACCAGATCGGCGCGGTGGTCGGCGTCCAGCCGTTCGGCGGCGAGGGCCTATCGGGAACCGGACCCAAGGCCGGCGGCCCCAACTACCTGCAGCGGCTCGCGGTCGAGCGCGTCCGCACCGTCGACATTACCGCCACTGGCGGCAACATTCAGCTGCTCGGCCTCGGACCCGGCAGCGGCGAGGTGGAATCAGGGTGAGGGAGCCCTACTCCCCTTCGTACTTCCCACCGATCGCCGCGAGGTAGCGCTCGACGGACTTGCGCAGGACGGCCTTGCCGTCTTTTTCGATGATGCGATCGAAGTAGTGGCCGTAGATGCGGTCGAAGGCGAACGGCTCGAGCGCAGCGCCGATGCCCTTGACGAGGCCCGCCGACAACGGAATGAAATTCGGATAGCTGCGCATGAAGCTGACCAAGCGCAGATCCGGCGGAATACTGAGGATATCGCCAGAGCAAACGAGACCACGCCCCTCCGCGCCCTTCGACCAGTGCAACACTTGGCCGCCCGGGAAATGCCCACCGCATCGCACCAGCGTCACGTCCGGCATCAGCGGCAGCGTTTCACCGTCCCAAAGCCTCACGTTGGGGCTCGGCTGCATGATCCAGTTCTTGTCGCGGGCATGCAGGTGGATCGGCACGCCCCCGAACGCGCGGCTCCATCTCCCCATCGTCGTATAAAAATGCGGATGCGAGATCGCCATTGCCTGGATACCGCCGAGACCGTTGATCAGCGTCACGGTGGCGTCGTCGAGGAAGGCGATGCAGTCCCACAGGATGTTGCCGGCAGGCGTGCGGACCAGCAGTGCGCGCTGGCCGATGGCGAAGCCGGGCTCGGTGC
The DNA here is from genome assembly GCA_945889015.1 of Devosia equisanguinis. Classification (GTDB taxonomy): domain Bacteria; phylum Pseudomonadota; class Alphaproteobacteria; order Rhizobiales; family Hyphomicrobiaceae; genus CAMDBL01. The sequence continues at coordinate 13,538 of CAMDBL010000051.1, read as the reverse complement.
CTATGCCGATGATGCCCGGCTCGTACTGGCGGAAGGAATTTCGACGGCTACACTTCAACGTCTCGAGGGCGGTCCAGCCCTGTCCGGACGCCGGCACATACTGACGCTCCTCCTCGCAGACGGGACATTGCGCCGGCGTTTTGTCAGACGGCGCATATTCGGTGCCGCAGGCGGTGCAGATGAAGGCTGGCATGGGCACTCCCGGATCTCGCTGTGATATGCGGGAAGCATACGCCTTCGTGCCGGCGCCTCAAGGGCTCAGAGTACGAACCACCAAGATCGGTCACGCTGCTAAGGCACGGCTTCGATGTCGAGTAGCAACGTGCAGGCAGGGCCGCGTGGTGGAGGCACTTTTCCATCGGAGCCGGCTACCGGCTTGGGCTGCTCGAGCGGCAACAGCCATCCCGCAACGCGCGGCGGCTGGCGCGTTCCCTTCGCGATCCTCAGGTACAGCGCCGGGCCAGCCTGCATATCACCGCCGCATCGCCCACCGGCATCGGACGCTGTGAGCTGCACGACACCATCGGCTCGCCGCGGCGCGAGAGCTATGGCCTTCGCCGGTGGTGTCCTCCCGCCCGCCGGCACCGTCACCGCCGTGGCCTGCGCGAACTTCGATTGCGGCAACGGCGGCTGCATACCACCGACCAGGACCAGATCGGACGACGCGAGCCTGCCCGCGATCCAGTCCTCGAGCGGCTTGCAGAGCGTGCCGCTGGCGCTCATCGCTTCGCGACAGGGCTCGGATGGAGAAAGCGCCCACAGCGTGCCAAGGCCGGACGACACGCGCATGGCGACCCCGAGATGTGGCGGCAGTCCAGGATCGATGCCACCGAAGCGGACTCCGGCCTGCAGCCACAGCGCCACCGCCGTCGCCGGCTTCCTGGCGGTGCGCGGATCGACCAGCTCGCCGCGGCGGTCGGCCGCCTTCTCGCGGGGCAGGAGCATGCGCCAGTCGCGGGCCGGCAACATGCGGCGCACCGTGCGCGGCTCCAATACGCCGCGCAGCAGCACCACATCGGCTTCCAATGCTTCCGGACTGATCTTGACAACGTGCAGCGCCTCCTCCGCGGTGTGGCGCTGGGAGCCGAACGTGTGCCTGAATCCGCTCGACGGCGGCTCGAAGCCCTTGCTCTCGGGTTCCGGCACCCGCAGATCCGCCACGTCGAGCCACATCAGCCTGAGCCGCTTCACCGGCTCTACCGGTGGCCGCTCCGGCTGCTCAGACTGCTCCATCTCCTCGGGCGGCGGCGGCGAGGAGGGTTGCTGGGAATGAGAACCATCCACCAAGCAAGCCATCCAGACCGCGCAGAGTAATGCAACTGCCGCCGTCCTGACGGGCGCTCTGCTCAGCTCCTGCCCCGCTTCGCCGGGGAAGAGGGGCTCGCGGAGGCTTCGGCGTTTCATCCCCGGTGTCCTTCGCTGCGGACCCAGGCCTCCGCCTTGTCGAGGGTGCGGGCGAGACGATCGAACATCTCGCCGATGGTGGCCTCGTCGATGATCAGAGGCGGGCAGAGCGCGATCGAATCACCGGCCACCGCCCGGCAGATCAGCCCCTCGTCCTGCGCCAGCATCACCACCTTGCCGCCGAGCCCGACCTTGCCCGGGAACGGTGCCTTGCTCGCCTTGTCCGCGACGAGCTCGAGCGCACCGATGAGACCGACGCCGCGCGCCTCGCCCACGAGCGGATGCTGCATCAGATCCCGAAGCCGCGCCTGGAACACGGGCGCCACCTTCTTCACATGACCGACGATGTCGATGCGGTCGTAGATCTCGAGCGTCTTCAGCGCCACCGCGCACGCGACGGGATGGCCGCCGTAGGTGAAGCCGTGCGCGAACACGCCCTGCTTCTTGCTCTCTTCCAACAGCGCCTGGTACATCGGCTCCGACACCGTAATCGCGCCGAGCGGCATGTAGGCCGAGGTCAGCGCCTTGGCGATGGTGACGCTGTCGGGCTTCATATCGAAGGTCTGCGACCCGAACATCTCGCCCGTGCGCCCAAAGCCGCAGATCACCTCGTCGGCGATGAACGCGATGTCGTGCCGGGAGAGCACGGCCTGGATCTTGGCGAAATATGTCCGCGGGGGCACCACGACGCCGCCTGCCCCCATCACCGGCTCGGCAATGAACGCCGCGATCGTCTCGGCACCCTCGCGCTCGATCATCGCCTCGAGGCTGGCGGCGAGACGGTCAGCGAACTCCTCCTCGCTCTCGCCCGGCAGGGCATTGCGGTAGTGATGCGGGCAATCCGTATGCAGGACGCCGGCCATCGGCAGGTCGAAATCGGCATGGAATGCCGGCAGCCCGGTGAGGCTCGCGCTCGCCACGGTGACGCCGTGATAGGCGCGCTGACGCGAGATGATCTTCTTCTTCTTCGGACGCCCCATGCCGTTGTTGGCGTACCATTGCAGCTTGATCTGGCTGTCGTTGGCCTCGCTTCCCGACGCGGTGAAGAAGACCTTCGAGGCCGGCGCCGGCACCATCTCCTTCAGCTTCTCGGCGAGCGCGATCGCCGGCTCGTGGCTCTTGCCGCCGAACAGGTGCGTGAACGACAGCCGGCTCATCTGCTCGCGCGCCGCCTCGATCAGCTCGGAGTTGCCGTAGCCCAGCGAGGTGCACCATAGCCCCGCCAGCCCCTCGATGTAGGACTTGCCGCGGTTGTCGTAGACTAGGCAACCCTCGCCCCGCTCGAGGATCAACGGTCCGACCGACCGGTGCGAGGCTAGGTGCGTGGCCGGATGCAACAAGCTCTCGATGTCGCGAGCGGCGAAATTGGAAGGAACGTCCATCATGCACCTCGAGAGGGTTTGGCATCGGCTTCAGTGCTTAGCGGTGAAAGCGATTTCTGCAAAGCGCACCGGACTCCACCCAAGGCACGTCGCTTCATTTTCCACATGCCCTGACGGCCACGAGCTTGCTGGGCACAACCTTACCGCAAGGCGACCTTTGGAGAGAAAAAGGTGGACTGCGGCTCGGTCACCTCTCGGCTCTCGGGAAGACTCGTGACGTCGTTGCCGGCAGTAGACCCACGATTCCCATCGACTTATACTCCATACAGATAGTGATCGGGTACAGGTAGGCATCAACCACGACGAGGCAAACCGGAGACGAGATGTCGGCACGAGATTTGCGGATTGCGAGCCACAAACCAACATCACATGGCGGCCCACGTCCGAGGCTGCCCGTGTCACCTCGACGCTGCAATTCCGGCGCGGCGCAACGCGGCTTGGATGGCATCCGCGCCATCCCGGCCAGATAGCTCACCATGCGACATCGCCTCACGCACATGCGCGAACTGTTCGGCATCGATCATCTCAAAATCGCCGCGCTGCTCGTGCTGGGATTGCTGCTGGCCAAAAGTTATTCCAACCTCCTGACTGTCAAGTTCAACCTGCACATCGGCAATGGCAACTACACCGCCGGCGCAGTGTATTTCCTCGTCTACGGCCTAGCCCTGCTCGCATTCTGCGTCGCCCCGTTCATCGACGCCGCGAGGATCCGCATCCCTCTCGTCACCGTGTTCATGCTCGGATATGACTTCGACAGCATTCTGATCGATGCCACCGGAGCCGAACTCAACCTGCGGATGGCGCGGACCATCTGGGCAGAAAGCCGGCACCCGGTCCTGCTCGCCCCGTACCTGGACGACATCATCGCGCATTCGGCCAGGGCCGCCATACTCGGTATCATTCTCGCCTGGCAACCTCGCCGCGCCCGATTGCCCCGCGTTTGGGCCCTGCCTTCGATCGTTTGCATGATCGCGATCGGCTCCATTATCGTTCGAACCAAAGGCGCCACGCAGGAGTTTCCAGCGCCCCTGTCTGCCCTCCCCATGATTGCATTGGCCGTACTCGAGGACACGGCTTCGCCGTCGCGCGTTGCAGGCATGCCGCCCGATGCCGTCGCCCAGCCCGTCGCGTCGCATATCGTGCTGGTCGTCGACGAGAGCGTACGAGGCGACTACCTCCAGATCAACGACGCCAAGCGAACCAACACCCCTTTTCTGGCCTCACGACGAGATGAGCTGATCAACTTCGGCATCGCAATCTCAGCTGCCAACTGCAGCGCGGCGGCGCGCAAAATGATCCGCGACGGGACGCGTCAAGGCGAGATCGGACAGGGGCCGAGCACTGGACTTTTCGCACACGCAAAGCGTGCCGGCTATCGGACCGTCGTCATCGATGCCTGGAAGGACGTGGCCGCATACTCGAGCGCGAGTGATTGGGCCTTTATCGACGAGTACATTCCGATCACCGTATCGCCGCCCCACGATCGCGATCACCTCGCCGCTCTACAGCTCGCTAAACTCCTCGACGGCAAACAGCCGACATTCGTCTACGTCTCGAAGTTCGGCATTCATTACCCCTACAATCTCTCCTATCCGGATGCTCAGGCGTCCACCAACAATCGTCTGGCTCGAAGCCTCATCTCGTTCGTCGGGTTTTCGAGGCCTTCCCTGGCCGGTTGGGACGAGGAGGATCAAGCCCGAATGCGTGAACAATACGAACAGGCGATCAAATGGAGCGTCGACGGCTTCTTCGCCAAGCTCAATCCGAAAGTGAATTGGCCAACGACGCTGCTGATCTATACATCCGACCACGGACAGACGCTGTGGGAAAAGGGTTACACGACCACCCACTGCAGCACCAGAGCCCCCTACGTGGCGGAAAGCTATGTACCCATGCTGGCGTTCACGGGAGTGAAGGCCCTCGAGCCCCGCCTTCGGCATGCCGCGGCGAAGCACCGTGACAAGGCCAGTCACTTCGACATGTTCGCGACTTTGCTTTTGGGCATGGGATTCGCCGAGACGTATGTCTTGGAGCGCACCGACTCCAGCCTCATTCACATTCCAACTGATCGGCGGCGGAAGTTCCTGATCGGTGGCTCCAAAGGAACGGGAGACTGGAGTGACGGCGCCGAGTGGGTGAAGGCCGACTGACGGGTCCACTGCGGTGCGCGCGGTGCAAATGACGCAGAATCGTCAACTGTCCGAGCCTGCCACGCAAATCACACTCAATGCTTTTCCCCATACGCGAAAGGCCATCCGTGGTGCGCGGCTGCCGCTGTCTTTCCTTGGATTGTAGAGTATGCTGCTCCGCAAATCGGGTGCCCCGCCGCCATCGCGAGGCGAGCGGCCGGTTCCTGTACGACGAGGCGGCATGCTGCTGAAGACCGAATCGAAGCCTTCGCGTCCGGCGATGTGGACGAGCCGCGTAGCGCTGTTCAGCGCCGGGCTCGTGCTGACAACGCTGGCGCTGCACCGTCTCTTCTGGATGCCGACGCCTGTCGCGCTCAACCTGTTCACCGTCGCCTATGCAGGCGCTCTGGTGTCCATACTGCTGGCACTGGCCGGCCTCGTCGTAACTTGGCGGAAAGGCACGCCCGGCGTGTCGAGAGTGATGTTCGCTCTCGTCGTGTCGCTCGGCATGCTTGCTTGGCCGGCCTCGCTGGTGCCCGCGTTTGTCGCCCTGCCGATGCTGAACGACGTGACCACCGACGTGCAGTCGCCGCCGCCGTTTCCGACGCTCGCCGACGCGCGCGCGAAGGGTCGCGGCAACACAGGCACCTATCCGCGCCCATTCGCCGAGTTGCAGGCAAAAGCCTATCCCGATATCGGCCCGTTCCTCGTCGATCGCTCGGTGGAGGAGACGTACGAGCTGGTCGTCGCCACGTTGCAGAAGATGAAGATGCGCATCGTGCACGAGGAGCTGCCCAACCCTCGCGCCGAGGAGCCCGGACTGGTCGAGGCCACCGACCGTACCCTGATCCTCGGTTTCATCGACGACGTGGTGATGCGTGTCTCTGTCGTCGACCAGCGCCGTAGCCGCGTCGACATCCGCTCCTCGTCACGCTATGGCCGTCACGATCTCGGCCGCAACGCGCTGCGCGTGCGGGCCATCGCCAAGGAGTTGGCCACCCGGATCGAGGCAACAGTACCGATCCAGGTCGACAGCGGGCCGCGGATCTCCACGATGGTGCCTCAGAAGCGCGACATCAAGGGCAAGATCGACAAGCTGGTGCCTAAGCGGCTGAAAGTTCGTGATCCGACGATAATTGCCCCGCAACCCGTACAAGCCCCCGATCATGCAGATGCTCGACGTGCGCCTGCACCGAAAGGCAAGCAGCGTCCACAAGACGAGCGTCGAGGCCGCGATAAACAACGCCGACAACCTTCCGAATAGTCTCCTGGCCGCCCTTGATCGCATCGAGAATGGCCATCTCGCGCGCGTTGCGGTGGATGATGAAGGCTTTCACCCAGCGCTGTGGCGAGTCGATCCTGTCGCCGTGGCCAGGCAGGTAGACGCGGTCCTGGGTGCGGCCGAGCAAGAGATCCAGCGAGCGCATGTAGTCGAGCATGCGTCCCTCCGGTGGGGCCACCACCGAGGTGTTCCAGCCCATGACGTGATCGCCCGAGAACAGCACGCCGTCGTCGCCATCGAGCGCCAGCGCCAGATGATCGGGAGCGTGACCTGGCGTGTGCAGCGCCGAGAACGTGCGGCCGCCAGCCCGCAGCGTGTCGCCGTGGCCGAGCGCGATGTCAGGCACGAAATCGCGATCGACGTGCTCGGCGCCCGAGGCGCTGCGACGAACACGGCCGGGTTGGGCGACCTTGCGGCCGAACCCCGCCGTCTTGGCGCCCGTCGCGGCCACCATCTCCGGTAACCCGTCGAAGTGATCGTGATGGGTGTGGGTCAGGACGATGTGAGTGACGGGACGGCCCGCGACCGCCTTCATAACCGCGGCGAGGTGCGCATCGCCGCCGGGACCCGGATCGACGATGGCAAGCTCGGAGGTGCCCACGATATAGGTGTTGGTGCCCTTGAAAGTGAACGGGCCGGGGTTGTCGGCGACGATGCGCGCCACGCCGACGACCATCTGCTTCGGCTCTCCGTATGTGAAGTCCATGCTCGTCCTGAAGCTCAGCTTGTCGCTCATAAGCGGCCCCCCTCGAGAGTCCGGGCGGGATTCCCGGTGCGCAGCGATAGCATTTCACAGCCCCGACAGGAAACAGGCGGCCGCTCCCCCCGCGCTAGCTGCCCCGCGCTGGCGAGCAGGCTGATATGAACGTCGCGAGGGGTCGTCATGTTGGCGCTGCGCGTCCGATGTGCTTAGTCAGATATGAACCGGGTCACCGGATACCCAATGTCACACGGGAGAAGTGCTATGGAGAAGGTCGTCGGAGTCGTCGGGCTCGGCATCATGGGCGGGTCAATGGCCAAGAACCTCTTGGCGGCCGGCTTTCGCGTCGTCGGTTTCGACGTGGCCGAGGCGGCGAAGAAGGCGTTCACCGACCGGGGCGGCGAGCTGGCGTCCAGCCCCAAGGAGGTCGCCGACAAGGTCGATATCGTCATCCTCTCGCTGCCCTCCGTCGCGGTGCTCGACGAGGTCACCTCGGGCCAGAACGGCCTGCCGTCGTCCTCCAAGAAGGGCCTGATCGCGCTCGAGATGTCGACCATGCCGCTCGACGCCAAGACCCGCGCCCACGACGCACTGAAAGCCAAGGGGCAGACGCTGATGGACTGCCCGGTTTCGGGCACCGGCGCACAGGCCGCGGTCAAGGATCTCGTCGTGTTTGGATCCGGCGCAGAGGCCGACTACAAGAAGGTGATGCACGTGCTCGAAGGCATGTCGCGGCGCCAAGTTTACGTCGGCCCCTTCGGCAATGGCTCCAAGATCAAGTTCCTGGCCAATCACCTCGTCACCATCCACAACGTCGCTGCCGCTGAAGCGTTCGCGTATGGCCAAAAGGCCGGGCTCGACCCCAAGCTGATCTACGACGTGCTGCAGGACAGCGCCGGCTCGAGCCGCATGTTCCAGATCCGCGGGCCTCAGATGGTCGCCGCCCGCTACGACAACGTCACCGCCACCAACAAAACCCACCTCAAGGATCTCTCGATCATCAACGGCTACGCTCAAGAGGTTCATTGCCCGGTGCCGCTGTTCGCGGCGGCGGCGCAATATTACTACGCGGCCTACGAGCAGGGCGCGGCCGACCTCGACACGGCGGCCGTCTGCATGATCGCGGAACGCCTCGCAGGCATCAATCGCGGCGACGGCCGCGGGGGTAAATAGGCTCGGTTCAAATCCACGCTGACTATCGACGTCCAACAGCCCTGGATTGGGCTTCTCAGGATGTAGTCGGATCGAGTGGAAAACCACCCAACCCCGATCGGGCCGGGCCGCTCTACCCTTGACGGCCCGGCGATCTAGGCCATGGTGCCGCCTCCAGCCGGATATTGCCCTGATCCCGTCACTTGGCAGGTTCACGATGGGCTTGACTGTGGCTGCGGCATTACCGACCTTATCGCCGCGGCGCTGCCAAATCGGTGAGGTTGCTTGAAATTCTCGGCGAACCCGGTCGTTGCCATGGCGGCCATGAAGGTCCGTGCTCGAGATATTCGCTCTGTTCGTGAGTATCCAGTCGCCCTGCTGATGTGGATCATCACCCTGGTGGCGGTACTCCCATCGCTGCTACTTGCCCTTTATGCGCTGGAGCGCTGGAGCGGCAACGAGCAGCAGCGCGAGCGCGACCTGGTGACTTCTCTCGCCCGAAATCTCACGCAGACGCTCGATCGGCACTTGCTCGCGCTGACCAATATGGTCGAGGTGCTCGCCGCCTCGCGGAGCCTGGAGAATGGCGACTTCTCGACATTCGACAGCGTGGCGCGGGACGCGGCCACCGGCAGCAAGGGTGCGTTCGTTCTCATCGACCGCAACATGCAGCAGCATGTCAACACCCGCCTGCCCCCCGGTGAATCCTTGCCGAAAGCTGCGAACGTCGAAGCGTTGCAAAAAGTCTTCGAGACGCGGCGCGTGATGGTGACCAATCTCAGAACGGGCGCCACCTCGGACCAGCCCATCATCGCCATCAACGTGCCCGTCTTGTCCGCAGGCGAGGCTAGGTACGTGCTCGCGTTCGTGCCTCCAGCCGACACCTTCCTGGAGATCGTCCGCCAGACCTACCGGCCGGCGGGCTGGATGGCCGCCATTGTCGACGGCAATGGCCTGCTGCTGGCGCGATCTGAACGGCATCAGGACTTCTTCGGCCGCGCCTCCAACGCCTTCGGCAGCTCCCAAGGTGAGAACGGCATTCTGGAAACCACCGACCTGCAAGGCCGCCCTTCGGTGACGGCTTGGCAACGCTCCGGCGCGAGCGAATGGCGCACGGTGGTGTGGGTGCCCAAGGAGGTTTTGACTGCGCCCCGCCAGTCGCTTCATCGCATCGTCCTGCTGCTGCTTCTCGTCACCTGTCTGGTGTCGGCCATCGGCGCTTGGTTCGTGTCTTATGTGATCCAGCTCCCGACCGCGCGCATCGTCGCCACTGCCCGCGCGCTCGGTCGTGGCCAGCCGATCGAGTATGTCCCAACGATTATGCGCGAGGCCAACATCGTCGCCAAGGAGATGGCTTTCGCTTCGCGCGAGATCGCCGAGCGGACCGCAGACCTCGAGGAGAGCGAAGAGCGCATGCGCCGCGCCAGCGAAGCGGCAGGCTTCGGGGTCTTCGACTACCGCACTGCGACCGACCGGGTGCAATGGTCGGCGTCGCTGGCCCGCCTGTTCGGACTCAAGGAGGAGGCGCAGGAGCTCGAGGGCAGCAAGGTGGCCGAGCAGATCCACGATCAGGATCGACCGCACGTCGTCGCGCGCTGGACCGAGATCATCCGCCGAGGCGGCCCGTTCGAGTTCGAATTCAGGATTCGCCGTCCCGACGGGACCATCCGATGGCTGATGGAGCGCGGCGAGGCGATCGGTCCATTGAACCCGACGACAGGTGTGGTCGAGCGCGTTGCCGGTACCATTCTCGACATTACCGACCGCAAGCAGCGCGAGGAACAGATCCGCCTCCTGATGCGCGAGGTCAATCACCGCTCCAAGAACACGCTCGGCCTCGTCCAGGCGATCGCCCGACAAACCGGCGGCGGCAGCACCGACGAGTTCAAACATCGGTTCTTCGATCGCTTGCGCGCGCTCGCGGCCGCGCAGGATCTGCTCATCAACGAAGGCTACACCGGCCTCGACATGCGCGAGCTGCTCACCTCGCAGCTCGCCCATTTCGCCGACCTCGTGGGCGAGCGGGTGGTCATCGAGGGTGCTCCGCTGCGTCTGAACGCCACCGCCTCGCAGTGCCTCGGCATGGCATTTCACGAACTGGCCACCAACGCAGGCAAATACGGTGCCCTGTCCAACGACGCGGGGACCGTCAACGTCAGCTGGATCATCAATGGCACGCAATTCGAGATCCGCTGGACTGAGAAGGCCGGCCCTCCGGTAGCGCCTCCTACCACCCGCGGCTTCGGCACGACCGTGATCGGCTACATGATCAAGTCCAGCCTGAAGGCCACCGTGAATGTCGAATACCCGCCTGCAGGTCTGGAATGGTCCGTCGTAGGACCGATCGATGCGCTGACCGACACGAAGCAGGCCTGACCATCCCAGGCCTTGGGCTCGAGCAGCAGTCACGGCTGGATACCTTCCCGTCCCTCACCGCCTCGACTCCGAGCTGCCGCCGGCACACAGGTCCACCTTGACTGCCAAGCCGCTGGCGACGAGTACCGCCGATTGGAACTCGAAAGCCTCCGCAATCGTTTGAAAACCGCGCTCAGAACCTTGCGCGTCCGGGTCTGCGCGACAGGCGATGGAGACAACTGTCATGTTCAGGCTCTTGCGGCGCACCGCGATCATCGGTGCGGGGTCCGCGGCGGCAGCAAGCGTGCTCGACCGCACGCTCGGCATTACGTCCAACGCCATCGGCGAGCCTGCCGAGCGCACCCGCTTGGCGAGCACGTCCGTGAAGTCAGGGTCCGTTGCCACCGCATCGACGGGCGACATGGTTCGAGAACTCGCGCGCAGCCTATCCGAAAAGCCGTACATGGCCGTGAGCGAGGAGCTGCCGCCGGCCCTGGCCAAGATCGACTACGATCAGTATCGTGACATTCGATTCAGAAATGAGCGCGCGATTTGGCGGGGCGAGAACCTGGGCTTCGAGCTGCAGCTTTTCACCGGCGGCTGGCTCTACAAGTCGCCCGTCGAACTCTACATCTCCGACGATGGCGTCGTGACGCAGATTCTGCCTGTTTCTGGAATGTTCGAGACTGGGCGGCTGCTTCCCGACATGCCTGCCGACACGAGGTTCGCACTGTCCGGGTTTCGCATTCACGCCCCGATCAATCGGACCGACTATCTCGATGAATTCGTCGTCTTTCAGGGAGCCAGCTATTTGCGGGCCGTGGCGCGCGGGCAGCAGTATGGCCTGTCCGCCCGCGGGCTCGCCGTCGACACCGGTCAACCCAAGGGCGAGGAGTTCCCGTTCTTCCGGGCATTCTATATCGAAAAGCCCAAGGCTGGGGCCGGCGAGATCGTCGTGCACGCCCTTCTCGACAGCCAGTCGTGCACAGGCAGCTACCGCTTCGCGATCCGCCACGGCATCGCGACGACCATGGACGTACAGGCCACGCTCTTCCCCCGCAAGGTGATGAAATTTGTCGGCCTGGCGCCACTGACCAGCATGTTCCTGCAAGGGCCTACCAGCCGGCATATTCCCGGCGAGGCGCGCCCTTCCGTCCACGACAGCCAGGGGCTCGTGATCTGGAACGGCGGCGGCGAATGGCTGTGGCGCCCCCTGATCAATCCGCGCGCACTGCAGGTCAGCGCCTTCGTCGACAAGGATCCAAAGGGTTTCGGCCTGGAACAGCGCGACCGGGCTTTCTCGACCTATGAGGATCTCGAAGCGAGCTATCAGCTCCGTCCATCCCTGTGGATCGAGCCGCGTAGCGGATGGGGGCCGGGATCGGTCGAGCTGCTCGAGCTGCCGACCGAGGAGGAGATCCATGACAACATCGTCGCCTTCTGGCGCCCCGCCATGCCGATCGAACCTGGCAAGCCACATGAGCTCGCCTATCGCATGACCTGGGCCGATACGCTGCCGGGGCCGTTGCCCGACATCCGGGTCCACAAGACGCTCGCAGGAATGAAGCCCGACGGCGCGCAGGTCTTTGCCGTGGATTTCGTCGGCACCGGGCTCGATCGGATGAAGGAGCTGCCTGTGGCGACCGTCCAGGCGTCGACCGGCAAGATCGAAAACCTCGTTATGCAACGCAACCCGAGCATCTCCGGAATCCGGTGCTCGTTCGAATTGCGCCCGGCATCGCACGCAGTCGCAGAGCTTCGACTGGCGCTCAAGAGCGGCACGACAGATGCGAAGGTGAGCGCTGAAACATGGCTCTATCGATGGATCAAGGCATGATCCACCAGCGCCCGCCAACCGCGTCGTGGCACGGTCACTGGATACCGGCACAACAGCCGCTGCCGATGCCCATGCAGGATCTGCCCCGCCTACCCGACTGCACACGTGCGCCGCCCCCCGCAACACGCGAGGAACTGCTGATGCGCTTCGCCGTCTTCGGTGCCACGATCGCGCTGACTTCCGGCTTCGCCTGGCAACTCTATCATGTGCTGTCGGTCATTCAGATGACGCCGATTCAAGGCATCTTTCTAGTGCTGTCGACGATAGCCTTCGGCTGGGTTGCATTCGGCTCGGTCTCCGCCATGGCGGGCGGCCTCATTCTCGCGACCTCACCCGGACTGTGCCCCCGTCTTCCTGCCGCCGGCCCGCTCCAGAGCCGGCTCGCGCTGCTGTTTCCAGTCTACCACGAGGATCCCGCATCGATCTCCGGCAACATCGAGGCGATGGCACGCGAGCTTGCCCGGCTTGGCGCTGCCCGACAGATTGAAGTCTTCATTCTCAGCGACAGCCGGACAGAGGCTGCAGCCTTCCAAGAGCAACGCACGTTCGCCCTGCTCACGCAGCGGCTCGCCCCGATCTGCCATGTCTATTATCGCCGGCGTCCGCAAAACGTCGGGCGCAAGGCGGGCAACATTGCCGAGTGGGTCGCACACCACGGCGGCGGCTATGAGTACTTCGTCGTTCTAGATGCGGACAGCCTGATGACCGGCGAGCTGCTGCTGCGACTCGCTTCTGCGATGGATCGGGCGCCGCGCTCGGGTCTGATACAGACGGTTCCCCGGCTGGTTGGCGGTCACACCCTGTTCCAGCGGCTCCAGCAGTTCGCGGCCGGCGTCTATGGTCCAGCAATCAGCTGCGGAGTGGCGGCCTGGCAAGGGACGCGCGGCAACTACTGGGGACACAACGCCATCATCCGCACTCGTGCGTTTGCCGCCACTGCGGGCTTACCGGATTTGTCCGGTCGCGCCCCTTTCGGCGGTTCGATCATGAGCCATGATTTCGTCGAAGCGGCATTGATGCAGCGCGCGGGATGGGTCGTGTCGATGGCCCCGCTCGAAAGCGGATCTTACGAAGGCTCGCCGCCGACGATCGTAGAACACGTCATTCGCGACCGCCGATGGGCGCAAGGCAATCTGCAGCATCTCGCCGTTGTAGCGCGTCAATCTGGGTGAGACGGCGGGCGGCGATCGATAGAGATTGCGGCGGCCGATAGCGAGTGCACGATCATCTCGATTCGTTCCGCCGGCAAGTCGTTTCTGATTGTCGCTGATGTCGCGGTCTAATTTTCGATGCGGTT
>CAMDBL010000050.1 GCA_945889015.1 Devosia equisanguinis | reverse complement strand
GTGTGTGGAGGAGTCATCGATCGATCGAGTGAGACCAAATGGAGGCCATGCCTCTGATGTCAGTCTCAACGAGATTGCGAGACGCTACTTCGAGTTGGAAGCCGAGGTCAAAACGCTGCGGGAGAGCGGCCATGCGACCGCTGATGATGCAACCTGCGAAACGCGACTGAATGATCTGCTCGACGAAATGCATCAGATCACGTGGAGGATCGCCACCATCGAGGCATCGAGCCGCGAAGAGGTGAGAACCAAGGCCACCGTCGTGTGGGCGTGGTTGCAGGATGCAGAGGACGACCTGACGACCGAACTGGCGAAATCAGTTTGCGAGGATATCAAGAGCACTGATCATTCAGACGACAATCACACTGCTACATCGTGAAGACACCCGGACGATCAAGGTGCGGCCAGGAATGGTCGTGTGTCAGCCGGTGGTTGTTGGCGCCACCACCGGCCGCAACTGGGAGAAAGCCCGAATTCGAAGCTTGCTAAGGTCGGTTGTCGGACCCCGGCCGGGCTATCTCGTCGTCACCAACCCCTTCGCTGCCTCCACCACCTTCGCGGTCGTGATGCCGAAGTGCTCGTAGAGCTTGGGGGCGGGGGCCGAAGCGCCGAATCCGGTCATGCCGATGAAACGGTCTGTGTGGCGCAGCCACTCGTGCCAGCCCTGCACGACGCCTGCCTCGATGGCGATGCGTGGCGCCTCGCCCAGCACCCCGGCCCGATAGCGGTCGGTCTGCTTGCGGAACAGCTCGAACGAAGGCATCGACACGACGGCGGCGGCGATGCCGTCCTTGGCGAGGGCGTCGGCGGCTTCAGCGGCAAGTCCGAGCTCGGAGCCGGTGGCGATCAGCGTCACGGCGCGTTTGCCCTCAGGCTCGCGCAGCACGTAGCCGCCGCGCGCGCACATGTTTTCCGGGCCTGTCGTCGACGCGCGCAGGTTGGGCACCGCCTGCCGGGTCAGGGCCAGGATCGAGGGCGTGCCGGTCGCGGACAGCGCCAGCTCCCAGCACTCCGCCGTCTCGACGCCCTCTGCGGGGCGGAACACGTTGAGACCCGGGATCGCGCGGAGAGCCGCCATGTGCTCGACCGGCTGGTGCGTCGGGCCGTCCTCGCCCAGACCGATGCTGTCGTGCGTCATCACGTAGACGACGCGCTGCTGCATCAGCGCGGACAGGCGGATCGAGGGACGGCAATAATCCGTGAACACTAGGAATGTCGCGCCGTAGGGGATGATCCCGCCGTGCAGCGCCATGCCGTTCATGGCGGCCGCCATGCCGTGCTCGCGCACGCCGTAGTGGATGTAGTTGGCCTTGAAGTCAGCCGCCGAGACCGAGGTGTGGTGCTTGGTGCGCGTGCCATTGGAGCCGGTGAGGTCGGCCGAGCCGCCGATCAGCTCGGGCACCACGGGGACCAGCTTCTCGAGCACGAGCTGCGACCACACGCGCGTCGCGCGCTTGGCGGGGTCGGCAGCGGTGCCGGCCTTGAACTCGCGTACGGCGGCAGTGATGGCGGCCTGACGCGAGGCAGCGGCCGGAGATTGCAGCAGCGCCTGCACGTCGGCACCGGACTGCGACAGCCTCGCGTTCCACTCCGCGCTGGCCTTGGCGCCGCGCTTGCCAGCGGCGCGCCAGGCTTCCAGCACGTCCGCCGGGACCTCGAAGGCAGGGTGCGGCCAGCCGATCTTGGCGCGGGTGGCGGCGATCTCCTCGGCGCCGAGCGGCTCGCCGTGGGCGGAGGCGGTTCCCTCCTTTTTGGGCGAGCCGAAGCCGATGCGGGTGCGGCAGGCGATCATCCAGGGCCGAGAGCTGTCGGCCTTGGCCGTCTCGATCGCTTTCTTCACGGCTACCGCGTCGTGGCCGTCGACCTTGGCGGTGTTCCAGCCGGACGCGGCGAAGCGGGCGATCTGATCGTCGGAGACGGCCATGCTGGTGGCGCCGTCGATCGAGATCTGGTTGTCGTCCCACATCAAAACGAGCTTGCCCAGCTTCAGGTGACCCGCGAGCGAGATCGCTTCATGGCTGATGCCTTCCATGAGGCAGCCGTCGCCGGCGATGCAGTAGGTGTTGTGGTCGACGAGGCCGCCTGTGCGTGCATTCAGCAGCCGCTCGGCGAGCGCCATACCGACGGCATTGGCGATGCCCTGACCGAGCGGTCCGGTGGTGGTCTCGATGCCGGCGGCGTGGCCGTGCTCGGGATGTCCCGCGGTCTTGGCGCCGAGCTGGCGGAAGTTCTTGATGTCGTCGATGCCCATGCCCGGATATCCGGTGAGATAGAGCAGGGAGTACAGCAACATGGAGCCGTGGCCGGCCGACAGCACGAAGCGGTCGCGGTTCATCCAGTCGGGATCGGCAGCGTCGTAGCTGAGGATGTCGGTGAACAGCACGGCGGCAACGTCGGCCATGCCCATCGGCATGCCGGGATGCCCCGACTTCGCCTTCTCGACGCCGTCCATGGCCAGCGCGCGGATGGCGTTGGCCATGTCCTTGTGGCTGACGCCCGATCCCGACTGCTTCTTCGCGGCGGCCATTGTCTGTCCTTTCGATACGTACGCCCGCATCAGGAGGCGTCCGGGGACATTTAGCCCCCGGACGCGCGAGCGTCTACCGCGTAAGGCGCAGGGCTCACTTCGGCAGGAGAACGCGGTCGATCACGTGGATCACGCCGTTCGAGGCCTTGACGTCGGCTGTCACGACGCGCGCACCGTTGACGGTCACGCCGCCATGCTTGACGACGGCGATCTGGCGACCGGACAGCGTCTTGAGATGCGTGCGTCCGGTCTTGATCTTATCGGCGGTGATCGCGCGCCCTGCCACTACGTGATATTTCAGAATGGTGGCGAGCTTGGCCTTGTTGGCCGGCTTGAGCAGGCTCGCGACGGTCCCCCGGGGCAGTTTTGCGAACGCGTCATCGGTAGGGGCGAAAACCGTCAGCGGGCCCTTGCCCGACAACGCGGGCACCAGTCCGGCGGCCTTGGCCGCCGTCAGCAGCGTCTTGAAGGAGCCGGCCTTGGCTGCGACCTCCGGAATGGTCTGGGCCATGGCTACGCCCTGGAAGCCAATCAGCAACGCGGCGGCCAGCATCGACACGGTCGTGCGTCTGTTGAAGCTCATGAGTGTTGTCCTCGGTTTTCGTGTTGGGGTGCCCGCAAACCGCCTGGTCGCCCATTCATGCGGCGACCATCGACGGGCCACAGGGCACGCGGCTCAGTACGTCGTAACACTGCTGGCTACGGGGCGTTGCGGCCGGCCGGATGGGTGCGCGATCCGAGAATATTTTTGAGCAAGGCCATGCCTTCCGGTGATCCAGCCGGCGATCACCGCCTGCGCCTCACATCCGCCGCTGTTCGGCGGCGCCGCTCGCCAGAAATGCCGTCAGCTCGGTTCTCGTAGGCAGTCCCGCACGGCCGCCGAGCTTGCGGCATTTCATCGCCGCGACGGCGGATGCGATGCGAGCGCATTCGGACTCGGCGTGCCCTTGTGCGATCGCCCAGGCGAATGCACCGTGGAAGGCGTCGCCCGCGCCAGTGGTGTCGACCACGCCGACCTTGAACGCCGGCTGGAAGCCCATGACTCCCTCGGCATTCAACCAGTTGTAGCCGGCAGCACCACTGGTGACGCCGGCGTGGCGGACGCCATAGCGCAGCACCTTCTCGAGCTTCTCGGGGAGCGTGGCGCCGGGGGCGAACACCTCGAGCGCCGGCTCGGCGAAAATGGCGTAGTCGGTGACCGGCAGCAGTCCCGGTAGCTCCTCGGTGCCGCCGAGGTCGGCGTCGAGCAGCGTCGGCACGCCCGATTGCCGCGCGATGTGGAAGGCGAGCGTCACCGCCTTGGTCCACCGCAGGTCTCCCATCACGATGCTGGCGTCGCGCACGCGGTCCAGAGGCAGCCAGCCGGTCTCGATGGGGATGTCGGCGTCGCGATGGCCGACGATCAGCCGCTCGCCGCGTGCATCGACGATGATCGCCGAAGTGGACGAGCGACCGCCGGGGAACCCGCGGACGAAGGTGGCGTCGACGCGATCGGACTCGAGCAGTTGGCGGATGCGGGCGCCGGCTTCGTCGTCGCCGACCCGGCTCCACAGTTCCACCTCGCCGCCGAGCCGAGCGAAGGCGGCCGCCGCGTTCGCGGCCATCCCGCCGCCGGCCTCGACATGCTCGGAGGCGCGCACCTTGGTTGGTGCCGGCGGAAAAGCCTCGATGCGGTAGATGCGATCGAGGGCGGCGTGGCCGACGGCGATGGCGCGTTTCAACGCGAGCCGCCTTTGCCGGCGGTGTCGACGGCCGCCATCTTGCGTTCCTCCTCGGTGTCTTCCGCAAACAGCCGCTCGAGTGTCGCCGCGTCGCTGCGGGCTAGAGCCTGCATCTTCTCCATGTCGGTGTAGTGCTGATAGTCCTCGATAAGGCGACGCTCGTCGTGGGTCTGGAAGGTGGTGATGGTCCGCTCGATGTCGCGCTCGGTCAGCCCAAGGCCGCGCAGCAACGAGCGGGTGATGTCGAGCGCCGACAGGAACGTCTCGCGGCGGACCACCTTGACGCCTTTGTCGAGCAGCCGGTGTGAATGGTTACGGTTGCGCGTGCGGGCGTAAATCGTCAACTCGGGGAACCGGTCGCGTACCATCTCGGCGGTGCGGATCGAGGCTTCGACGTCGTCGATGGCGAGCACGAACGCGCGCGCCTTGTCGGCCTGGGCCGCTTCCAGGATGTCGAGCCGGCTGGCGTCGCCGTAGAAGGCTTTCGAGCCGAACTGCTCGACGAGAGCGATCTGCTCGGGGCTGATGTCGAGCGCGGTGAACGGTATTTTCTTGGCGCGCAGCACGCGGGCGACGATCTGGCCGAAGCGGCCGAAGCCAGCGATGATGACGTGGCCTTCATTGGCTGGTGGCGGCTCCAGGAAGCTCGTGGTCAAGGGCATCGGCGCGAGCCGGCGCAGAAAGTCGTCGCCGACCATCAGCAGCGGGGTCGCGGCCATGGACAGCGTCACGACCACGCTCAAGAACTCGGATTGGCCCTGGGCCAGAACGCCGTAGGAGACGCCTGCGGCAAGCAGCACGAAAGCGAACTCGCCCCCCTGGCTGATCGACAATCCGAGCCGGCGGGCGGAGGTAGAGGACAGTCCCTGCCAGCGCCCGAGTGCGTAGAGCACCGCGATCTTGATCGTCAGCAGCATGGCGACGAAGCCGAAGATGGCGCCGGGTCGGGTCGCCAGCAGGCCGAGGTTCAGCGCCATGCCGACGGCTGTGAAGAACAACCCGAGCAGCAGTCCTTCGAACGGCTGGATGTCGGCCTCGATCTGGTGGCGATAGGAGCTTTCGGCCAGCAGCGCGCCGGCGATGAAGGCACCGAGCGCGGGCGACAGGCCGGCCTCGTTCATGACGATTGTGATGGAAACCACCACCAGCAGCGCCAATGCGGTGGTCGCCTCCTTGACCCGGGTCGCGGCCACCAGCCGGAACAGGCGGTCGAGCAGCACCCGGCCGACCACGACCACGGCGGCGATGGTGCCGAGCGCCTTGAGGGCTGCGAGGATATCCATGCTGGGCTTGGCTGCTTCCGAGACGGCGAAAAGCGGCACCAGTGCGATCAGCGGGATGGCGGCGAGATCCTGGAACAGCAGCACCGCGAAGGCGAGCCGGCCGTGACGGGCGGTGAGCTCGCCCTTTTCCTCCAGAACCTGCAGCGCGAAGGCCGTGGACGACAGCGCCAGCGCCAAGCCGATGAACAGCGCCGCGGCGGGCTTGAGGCCGAGCATGATGCCGACAGCGGCCAGCACCAGCGCGGTCACGCCGACCTGGGCGCCGCCAAGGCCGAAGATCGCTTGACGCATCGCCATCAGACGTTTGGGGCGCAGCTCCAGGCCGATCAGGAACAGCAGCAGCACGATGCCGAATTCGGCGAAGTGCAGCATCTCGCGCGCTTCGTAGATCGAGAACACGGAACCGACCCCGTAAGGGCCGAGCGCCACTCCTGCGATCAGGTAGCCGAGCACGGTGCCGATACGCGCCATCTTGGCCAGGGGCGCGGCTATGGCGCCCGCTGCGAGCAGCATCGCGAGCTCAGTCAGTGTCAGTCCCATATATGTTGGCCCATGCCTTCGGCTGCTGCGATGTCGGCGCGGAGAATAAATCGCTTCTCCACGGTGATGATTCGGTAACCTTAACCTGTCCTTAACCCGCCTTTACGTATCCTTTCTCTTGTCGGCGCGGATACCGATCCACTCTCTCCCGAATTGGAACTGAACCGCCCGCGCCGAAGTGCTCATGGAGTGCTTCATGACAGTCCTTGTACCGCGTCTCGTCACGACCACTATCGCCTCCGCCGCGCTCAGCCTCTTTCTCACCGTGCTGTCGATCACCGCCGTCGGGAGCCACAAGCTCAGATGGGATGGATCGTTCTGCACGCCGAGCGGCTGCGCCGTCACTGCCGTCGTTGCCGCAAAGGCGCGCGCGGCCTCGGGACTCGCCTCCAGGACGCTGTGATGACCCGGTGCAAGCCGCCGGCAGCGTGAACCGCCGCCTGTCGCCAGCGATCACCGCAAGCATTCCACAAGACGAAAGACCCGGACAACGGGCTCGACACCCATACGGAGCGCCCGCCGATCAGCCGGCGCTCCGTTGCCGTTTCACGACCTGGTCGATCGCCATCAGCGAGCGCATCAGGTCCGCGAACTGGGTCAGGGGCACCATGTTGGGCCCGTCGGACGGGGCATTGTCGGGATCCTCGTGGGTCTCGATGAACAGCCCTGCGACGCCGACAGCGACCGCGGCCCGCGCCAGCACCGGCACGAACCGCCGGTCACCGCCCGAGCTGGTGCCCTGGCCGCCCGGCTGCTGTACCGAGTGGGTCGCATCGAAGATCACCGGACAGCCGGTCTCGGCCATGATCGGCAGCGCCCGCATGTCGGTGACGAGCGTATTGTAGCCGAACGATACGCCGCGTTCGGTGACGAGCACGTTCGGATTGCCCGAGCCAATCACCTTGGCGACGACGTTCTTCATGTCCCATGGCGCCAGGAACTGGCCCTTCTTGATCTTGATCACGCGATTGGTCTTGGCCGCCGCGATCAGCAGGTCCGTCTGCCGGCACAGAAAGGCCGGGATCTGCAGCACGTCGACGACCTCGGCCAACGGCGCACATTGCTGGGCCTCGTGCACGTCGGTGACGACCGGGAGCCCCAGCCGCTCGCGGATTTCGGCGAATACGGAGATCGCAGCTTCGAGGCCGATGCCGCGCTTGCCGGAAAGGCTGGTGCGATTAGCCTTGTCGAACGACGACTTGTAGACGAGGCCGAGGCCGAGATCGGCGCAGATCTCCTTGAGGCCGGCTGCCATCTCGAGAGCGTGCGCGCGGCTCTCCATCTGGCAGGGGCCGGCGAACACGGAGATCGGCAGATCATTGCCGAACGTCACGCCGCCGACGCTGACGTGGCGATTGGGCTGGGTGTCATGCTGGGTCATGGGTTGATTATAGCGGGATGCGGCGCTCCGGGCAAAGTGCTCCGATGCGGCGATGCGGCGGCTGTGAACGAACGCTGCGATCGTGCACGGGCGTGATCGGATCGATGAGGGTCGAAGGGCAGCCGGCAAACCGCGAGCATCCATCACCTAAAATCTCGTCGGGGAGCATAATCCGTCGGCACCGCTTCCGTTTCAGAACGCGTTTGACCTCGCGTCTCCGCCGAAATAGAAATGCAGACTATTCGCTTTTTTGTAGGCTGAAGAACGAGAGGTGCCATGTGCCATTCTCGCGTTTCACGTCTTTTTCTCGGTGTTTTTACCCTTTTCGTTGGGCTTCTGCTCGAGCCGAGTAGAGACACGATTGTTTCCGGCACCTCGGCCGTCGCGCAATCGCAGAAGTATAGGCCGTATCTGCGGTTCCAGCAATTGAGGCGCCAGCAGCAGCAGGTTGTTCGCAGGCAGCCGCAGGTCACCCAGCGTCAGCGGGGTGACTACAAGTCCAATCGGTACGACCGATGGAGAAACCGCGGTTACGCGGTGCAGAAGCCCAATGGTCAGCGCAGCCTAGCCCAGATCGCCAGGGAAGAAGCCGCACGGCGGGCGCAGGCCGCAGCTTCGGCGAAAGCCGAGGCCGATCGCAAGGCTGGGCAAATCTCGCAGGCGGAAGCGGCACGGAAGGCCGCAGCTGCCCGAGCGGCTTCGGCTGCCCAGTCGGCTGCCCGGGCTGCGGCGGCGCAGAAGGCGGCACAGGCTGAGGCGGCTCGCAAAGCCGCTTCCGCGCGCGCAGACGCCGTTCGCCAGCCCGCCTTGCCGGCGGCGCCTGTTCCGCCTGCGCCAACTCCCCGGTGGCCGGGTTCCGGCGGGGCCAAGGCCGCCGGCGCGACCAGTGGCGGTGCATCGGGCGGCGCGGGACGTCTCACTTGGCGCCAGCGCGATTATAGGACCTCGACCTATCGCATCGACCCTTCCGCCGGAAAATCGCTCGGATCCAAGCTCGGCTCCTATCAAAAAGAGCTTTACGACTATTCGAAAAGCAAGAAGGGATTGAGCGATGCCTTGAAAGACCAATTGATCCGCGCATTCGTCGGGGCCGTCGCCGAAAGCGTCTGGCGCGCGGAGGTGCCTTACGGGAACGGCCAGGTTCTCGTTTTCAAGCGAAAGTCGGCGGCTGCGAAGGATTACGATGTCGCGTTTGAAGTGACCGACGACGAGGAATTCTCGCCGCGTGCCTCCAGCCGCTCTGCCAGCCGGGCGGAGCCCATTCGCCATGTCAAGATCTGGAGCGACGAGAGCACGCTAGGTGTGTCAGCGACGCCCTCGAAGGTCGACAAGGCGCGCGCGACCCGCGGCGGCTACGAGGTCTGCATGACGGCACCTGCCGATGCGGCCGCCTTCGACGATCCGGTTCAGGTTGCCTCCGGAGCCGATCAAAGTTCAGCATCCGCGACGCGGGGTATGCCGCAACTCATGCTCGATACCGGCGGGCATACCGCGACTGTCAACGCACTGATCTTCACGCCGGGCGGCAATTGCCTGATCTCGGCTGGCGACGACAAGACGATCCGCATCTGGAGCCTGGAGACCGGACGCAGCGAGCGCACCTTGCGTGGGGAGATCGCACTCGGCACCAAGGGTGTCGTGCATGCGCTGGCGATTTCGCCCGATGGGCGCTGGCTCGCTGCTGCCGGTGACATGGAGGTCGGCGAAAGGACGGCCGGGGGCCGGCAGGCGATTCGCGTCTGGAACCTGATGACCGGCGATATCGACACGCTGCTTGTTGGCCACACCGGCATCATTCGGGCACTGGCGTTTTCACCCGACGGCCGCCTGCTGGCCTCGGGCGGAGCCGATAAGACGACCATAATCTGGGACTTCGAAGCGCGGCGGCTGCTGCGCAGGCTCGAAAAGCACACCGACACCGTCATCGGCGTCGCGTTCACGCCGGACGGCAAGCGGATCGTCACGGCGAGCCACGATACGACGCTGCAGCTCTGGTCGTCCGCCGATGGCGGGGCCATCGCGACGCTCGACGAGCACGAGGGGCCGCTCACTGCCGTCGTCGTGTCCGAGCGCGGCGGTACGATCGTCTCTGCCTCCCGCGACGGCGCGATCATGCTGTGGAGCGCTCTCACAGGCGCCTTCACGCGCACCCTGGTCGAGTTGGACTTCGCTCCTGGCGCGCTCGCTGTGGCCGGTGATGGCCGCGAGGTCGTCGTCACCTGCGGCGAGCGCTGCCGGCAGCAGTTCGAGCAGCGCGTGATCCGTTTGTCGGACGGGGGAATCTTGGCGAGCTTCTACGGCCACGATGGCTTCGTCGTCGCCGCCGCCAGCCACCCTGTATCGGGGATCGCGACCGGCGGTGGGTCGGGCAACGAGATTCACGTCTGGAACGGTCGCAACGGCCGCAAGAGCAAGACCTTGGCAGGCCTCGGCCGGACGGTCTGGGCAACGGGCTTCGCTGGCGACAGTCGCCGCCTCGCCTGGTCGCATACGTTCGAGCGCGAGTCGCATTTGGTGCGAGGGCCGCTCGAAATCGCCTTCGCTTTGCCAGCCGAGAACGGGCGGCTGGAGCAGCCGGTAGCGCTCGGCGCGGGCGCGGGTGATCGCGGCGGCTTCGTGCAAGCCCGGGACCGCGCCGGTGAGTGGTCGCTGGTGCATGGTTCGGCCGGCGACGGGGCGGGGGCGCGCCGGTTCGGCGGCGGGGGACGCGGCGGAGGACCGGGCTCGGGAGCCGGTGCCAGCGCCGGGCCGCAGGCGGCCCTACTGCAGATCCGCCGTGGGGACGTCACCGTGGCGCGCATCGCCGCGCACGGCATCGGGGCCGCGCACCGGACCTACAGCTTCGCCGGCCGCGACGACGAGGTGGTGACCGGCGGCGACAACGGACGGCTCGCCGCACACAAGCTGGACGGCACCCAGCTCAGATCCTACATCGGCCACACCGGCACGGTCTGGACAGGGACGCCGTCGCCCGACATGCGCCTTCTGGTGTCGGGAGGCGCCGACCAGACGGTGCGACTCTGGAACCGGGAGACGGGGGAACTCGTCGTCAGCATCTTCCGCGGCGCCAACGCCGAGTGGGTGGCCTGGACGCCGCAAGGCTCCTATGCGGGTTCACCCGGTGCGGGCGAGTTGGTTGGATGGCAGGTGGACCGCGGAGCGGCGCGTGCATCCGAGTACGTGCGCGGCCAGCAGTTGCGCCGGCATCTGAACCGGCCCGACATCATCGTGCGTGCGATCGCCACCGCCAGTGCCCGCCGTGCTATCGACGATCTCGCACCGAAAGCTACCGATCCCGCCAGGCTGCTCACCGACGGCCGTCCGCCGGTCGTGGCGAGCCTGACCGGCGATCGTGAGGTCACGGGTGGGCGCGGCGTCGTGGTCGCCGGGCTTGCGCGCAACGCCTTGCCGATGCAGGCACTCACCGTGTTCGTCAACGACCACAAGGTCGAGGCGCGGACGGTGGGGCTGCCGGCCGATCTCAGGCTCGATCCCGCGCTCGACTACAAGGCGCTTGAGGTGCCGCTGTACGCCGGCGAGAATATCGTGCGGCTGGTCGCGAGCAACCGGATCGGCGCCAGCGACCAGACCGACCAGGCGCTGGTGGTGAAGATTCAGCACAATGGCGAAGGCGCGCTCGACAAGCGCGGCACGCTGTATGTTCTGGCGGTCGGCGTCGACAAGTATCCGGGCATGCCGCCGATCTGCTATGGACCGGGCGGCTCGTGCGATCTCAAGTATTCGGCGCGCGATGCCGAGGCGTTCGCCGCAACCGCGACGGCGCGGATGCAGGGCTCGCACCAGAACGTGGTGCCGGTCGTCCTGGTGGACGGCAAGGGGCCAGCCTCCGCCCCGACCAAGGCCAATATAGACGCGACGCTGCGGCGCATCGGGAGAGAGGTCAAGGGCAACGATACCGTGGTTCTGTTCCTCGCCGGACACGGCATCAACGCCGGCGGCCGCTATTTCTTCCTGCCCGGTGACGTCAGGGCCAAGGAAAAGCTCGAGGAGAGCGTCAACGTCATCGATTGGGCCGAACTCTATGGCGCGGTCGAGGAACTGAACGGCCGTCACATCCTGGCGATCGATGCCTGCCACGCCGCCGGCTCGTATTACCAGCGGCTCGGCGAGGACGCACGCGTCGGCCGCTTCATCGCCTTCGCCGCCGCCAACTCGGACCAGGCCGCAGAGGAGAAGCCTGGGCTCAATCACGGCGTGTTCACGTACACGCTGATGGAAGGCCTGATGGGTGCCGCCGAAAACAAGAGCCGTAGGGCGGTGCTCACCTACGAACTCGGCGCCTACGTCAACCAAAAGGTCGAGGAGCGCACCAACGGCCGCCAGTCGCCGGAGTTCTTTTCCGGTCTCGGCAACGTCGCGCTGGTCCGCAACTGAGAGACGGGCCGGTCGCGATGTCGGCGTCCCACAACATAATCGAGGCCGCTGGTGGCGACCTCGATTCAAAAAATTCAGCAGTAGGGCCGCTACGGCATAGCTGACGCCGGCTTTAGCGAGCGGCGACCTTCTTGGCGCGCTTGGCGGCGCGGGTCGTCGCGGTCTTCACGCGGCGCTGCTTCAACTGGATGCGCTTGCGGCGCGTGTTCGACATCGTCGGCATGGGATCTCCTTTTGCGCTGAAGCCATACCGTCTACGACACCGGCGGCTCTCAAGCGCCGTTTTACACGGGCTTCCGTAAGGATCAAGCCGCCAGTCTTCGAGTGAAGTCGTCGAGCCAGACCGTCCAGCTTCGCCTCATGCGCCTGCCTTGCGGTTTGAACCTTTACGGATCGGCTCGGCGCCGGTCCCCATCTGCTGGTAGCGGGGCAGCTCGTCGTCGACTTCGAACCAGGGCAGCTGCTCGCCGGCGTGGACGTGGCCCTTAGGCGCGAACTGCCCCGGAGACTCCAACGTGCCGATGTAGAGATGCACCTCGCCAGGATGCTTCTTGTCCGAGGTGTAGGCCATCGGCGAGCCGCAGGTCGGGCAGAAATACCGCCAGACGTCCGGCGAGGACTGGTAGGCCGCCGGCGTGCCCTTCAGATAGCTGAATTGGTCGATCTTGACGCCGACGAAGGTGGCGACCGCCGAGGAGGTATGACGGCGGCAGGTCTCGCAATGGCAGTGCGACACCCACAGCGGCTTGCCGGAGAATTCGTACTCGATGGCGCCGCACAGGCAGTGGCCTTTGGTTTTCGGGGCGGACGTGGGCATGGGACGTGGCTCCTGAGGCTTGCCGGCCAAGACCTGGCCTGGACCCTGACCGAGACTATGACAGGGTGCGACTGTTTAGCCAGTGGCTCGATGCGCAACGCGCGGGCCCGCGGCAGCTATGGTGAACGAGTGGTTTCAAGGGGTAGGCCGCCTTTTTCGGCGGTTCAGTCCTTGTAAAGCACCTTGCGGGCGACCGGCATCCAGGAGCCGATTTCGATCGCGTGGCGGGTTTGTGAGTGGAGATGAGGCCCGATCAGCTTGGAAAACGAGGCCTTCAGAGTCTCGACCTCGTCGGGGCATTCGTCGGCGCGCTCAGGGTCGAGATACTTCTCGCGCACGTAGCCAAACAGCGACTCGTCCCAGCCGTAGGCGGTGCAGACGAGCTGGTAGAAGCGCTGGATAGGCGGACTGTGAGAGCTGGCGAAATCGGAATGGTCGGGCGGGCTCTCCTCGGCCTCGCGCCAATACATGTGAGCGGTGGCAGCGATCGTCCGCCGGGCGGTCTCCTGACCCATCTGTAGCAGCATGATGGCGGCGAACTGGTCGGCGGCGTCTTCCTCCTTGCCCAGGATCGGCAGTGCCAGCATGTGGAATACGGCGTGCGCGGTCTCGTGCAGCACCACTTCCATCACGGGACCGATCACCGCGTCCTCCGGCGTGACTCCATCCTCGGTGGTCTGCTTCGGCGCCTTTCGGCGCAACTCCTCGATGTACTCATAGCAGAGGGTGACCTGATACTGCGTCGGCTCGTACCAGGCATCGGCCTCACCCTCGCAGCCGTCGAACACGAGCTTCAGCTCGCGCGGCAGCCGGATCATGGCGAGGTAGTCGCGGAACTGCTCGAGAACGCGATGCTCGAGTAGCGCCGTTCGCAGAGTATTGTGGTCGGCGTTTTCGGTCGGCATGTATTCGATGGTGATCTGTCCGGCGGTCTGGCTCCCGTCGCGGACCGGCGGAGGGGCCGACGCCAGAAACAACAGCGCCACGCTGGCGATCACGAACATCTTTATGCCGGTCATCGTGGGCCTCCGCGGTCCTGCCGGTCGAATCCATTGACCGATCCGATCGTGGGATTCTTGTGGCAGTTGCGAAGTGCACAGCGGCCATCTGCAGTGTCTCGATCAGCCATAACGTACCTTCGAGAATGCGAGATCCCTGTCACGGGGGAAACAGCTACCGAAAAAAAGACCTCGATGTGACGGTACTTTGACAGAGTTGAACAACCCAGAGATCTTGCCATCGCCCCTAGGGGTTGCCAAGAGGGGGCGTTGCACAAACATGTGATTGCACTGCACAAAAATCAACCGACTTCCGCCCCTGCGCCGACGCCGGTACAGTGCCCCGCTTCGCTGAGAAATGGACTCGAAACATGAGCAAGATGGAGCGGACCACGACGGTCGCCGACACCGAGACGATGATGATGGAGATCGGCCGCGCCGCCCGCTCGGCCGCGCGCGTCTTGTCGGTCGCCCCGTCCTTTGCCAAGAACGCCGCCCTGAACGGCGCCGCCCGCGCCATGCGTGCGTCCCATGCGTCGATCATTGCCGCCAACACGCGCGACCTCGCGGCGGCGCGGGAGGCGGGACGCCCGAGCTCGTTCATCGACCGGCTGGCGCTCGACGACAAGCGCGTGGAAGCGATCGCCAAGAGCCTCGAGGAGATCGCCGACCTCGCCGATCCCGTCGGCGGCGTTATGGCGGAATGGACGCGCCCGAACGGGCTGAAGTTCACCCGCGTCCGCGTGCCGCTCGGCGTCATCGGCATCATTTATGAGAGCCGCCCCAACGTCACCGCCGACGCGGGTGGGCTGTGCTTGAAGTCAGGCAACGCGGCGATCCTGCGCGGCGGCTCGGAGAGCCATCATTCCGCGCAGGCGATCCAGGCCTGCCTCGTCGAGGGCCTCAGGGGCGCCCAGCTTCCCGAGGCCTGCATTCAGCTCGTGCCGACCACGGATCGCGCGGCCGTCGGACATATGCTGAAGGGCCTCGACGGCGCCATCGACGTGATCGTGCCGCGCGGCGGTAAGAGCCTGGTGCAGCGCGTGCAGGACGAGGCGCGCGTGCCCGTGTTCGCCCATCTCGAGGGCATCTGTCACACCTATGTCGACCGCGGCGCCGACATCGCGGTGGCCGTGTCGGTGGTGGTCAACGCCAAGATGCGGCGCACCGGCGTGTGCGGATCGACCGAGTGCCTGCTGGTCGACAAGGGCGCCCACGAGGACTACCTGACGCCGCTGGTGAAGGCGCTGCTGGAATCGGGATGCGAGGTGCGAGGGGATCTGGCGACGCAGAAGGTCGATCCGCGCGTGAAAGCGGCCCAGCCTGACGATTACGGTCGCGAGTTTCTGGAGCCGATCATCGCCGTCAAGGTGGTGGACGGCGTCGACGCCGCGATCGAGCATATCGCGCGCTACGGCTCGCAGCACACGGACGCGATCATCACCGAGTGCAACTCGACCGCCGAGCGCTTCATCCGCGGCGTCGACTCGGCCATCGTGCTGGTCAACGCTTCGACCCAGTTCGCCGACGGCGGCGAGTTCGGCTTCGGCGCCGAGATCGGCATCTCCACCGGTCGCATGCACGCTCGGGGCCCGGTCGGCGTCGAGCAGCTCACCACATTCAAGTACGTGGTGCGCGGGAATGGGCAAGTGCGGCCGGTGTGACGGTGACTGACGCCATATTCCCAGCAATATGAAGATCCGAGGCCCATGACCCGCACCATCAAGCGCATCGCCGTGTTCTGCGGCTCGAATTTCGGCAGGGGTGACGCCTACAAGGACGGCGCGGCAGCGCTCGGGCGGGCGTTCGTCCGCCACGGCATCGGCCTCGTCTACGGCGGCACCAACAAGGGGCTGATGGCCGTGCTCGCCGACGCGGTGCTGGCCGGCGGCGGCTCGGTGCATGGCGTGCTGACGACGCGGTTGCACGGCAAGGGCCATCTGCATCCCGGCCTGAAAGACTTCGAGGTGCTGCCGACGATGGGCACGCGCAAGGCGCGGATGGCCGAGCTGGCGGACGCCTTCATCGCGCTGCCCGGCGGCATCGGCACGCTCGAGGAGTTCATGGAGGTGTGGACCCTCAATCAGCTTGGCGAGATCGACAAGCCGGGCGGGTTGCTCGACATCGCCGGCTTCTACGCGCCATTCATGGGCTTCATCGACCACATGATCGCCGAGAGCTTCCTGCCGGCGGCTCACCGCGGCAGCATCGTCGTCACCCCCGATGCCGAGGCGCTGATCGAGGGACTCGTCTCCTATCGGAAGGTCGACGTGCCGAAGTGGATGTGAGGTGTGAAGTGCGACCTTCCCCCATCAGGAGGAGGATTTCGAGACAGGCATACGCATGATGGCGAGCGCCAGCGCCTGGGCGCGGGGTACGATGCTGTCGAGGTCGAGCCATTCGTCGGCGGTGTGCACGTTGCCGCCGATGGGGCCGACTCCGCACAGCGTCGGGCAGCCGACGGCGGCGGTGAAGCCCGAGTCCGCGCAGCCGCCGGAGAACTCGCCGGAGACCTTCTGTCCGACCTCGCTCGCGGCCGCAAGATAGCCTTCGAACATGTCCTTCGCAGCCGGTGTCTGCACCAGCGGCAGGAACTCGCCACGGATGCGGAAGGAGGCGGTCGCTCCGGGAACGGTCGATGTCGCGACGATACGCTCGATGGAGGCCAGCGTCGTCGCACGGTCGGCGGGGTCGACGTAGCGCATGTCGATCTCACCCCGGGCGCTGGGCGCTGTCGTGTTGACGGACTGTCCGCCTTCGACAAGTCCGACGTTCAGCGTGATGCCGCGCTGCAGGTCGGTCAAGGCGTGGATGGCGACGATCTTGTGCGCGATCTCGCCGATGGCGCTGATGCCCTTCTCGAACGAGCCGCCGGAATGGGCCGCCTTGCCCGTCACCTCGAGCACCATGAACACGCCGCCCTTGCGCCCGGTCACCACCGAGCCCGTGGGCCGGCTCGGCTCGGAGTTGAAGACGGCCCGCGCGCGCCTCGCCGTCGCCTCGATCACCGGCCGCGACGACGGCGAAGCGATCTCCTCGTCCGAGGTGATGAGCCCGGCGAGCGGCGCCGGGTTGCCGCCGAAGCGCTTGAAGGCGGCCAGCACGAATGCGTTCATGACGAGTCCGGCCTTCATGTCGGCGACGCCAGGGCCGTAAGCCATGTTGCCCTTGACCGTGAACGGCCGGCGCCCCGCCTCGCCCTTGGGAAACACCGTATCGCGGTGGCCCATCAGCAGGATCGGCATCTCGTTGGTCGGCTTGTCGTCGAGCCGGATGTGGATCGCCTCGCCGTGGGTCTCGTGCGGCTCGGTCGAGGTCGGCAGACCGTGCTCGGCGAAGAAGCGCTGGAAGCGCTCCCCGACGGCATCCACGCCGGCCTTGTCGTAGCTGCCGCTGTCGATGTTCACGATCTCGGCCAGCATGTCGATCATCGCCAGACGGCTGCTGGCGAGCCAGTCCGTGATGGTCTTCTCGGCGGCCGTGAAGGTAGCGGTCATGGCGATTTCCTTTGGGCGTGACCGCGACAGCGTATGCGGGCGTCGCCGTCCGGCAAAGCGGCATCACGCACGATGATAGGGGTGGCCGGAAATAATCGTCGCGGCTCTATAGAGCTGCTCGGCGAGCACGATGCGCGCCAATCCGTGCGGCAGTGTCATCGGGCCGAGGGAAAGCCCGAGCGTCGCCGAGGCCAGCATCTCGGCTCCGTGCCCATCGGGGCCGCCGATGAGAAAGGCCATTGTCTTGGCGCCGCCATCGCGCCGGGATTTGATCCAGGCGGCGAGCGCAGCGCTGTCGAGGCGCTTTCCATGCTCGTCCAACACGATGCGGACGTCGGCCTCGCCGCTTGTACGTAGCAGGCGCTGTGCTTCGTCGGCTTTGCGCAAATCCGCCGTGGCGGCGCGGCCCTCGTTCAGCTCGTCGAGCCGAAGCGGCGAAAAAGACACGGACCGTCCCGCGGCTTCGAGCCGTTGCCAGTAATGCTCGAACAGCTCCCGCTCGGGGCCGTGTTTCAGCTTGCCGACGGCAGCAACAATCATGCGCATCGGCAAGCAGATCCATTCGAGTGCCGGCGGCCAGAGCACCTGCCGTCAGTGCGAGGTGTTCTCGCCCAGACGCTCGCCCAGCCACATCTTCTCGAGATTGTAGAACTCGCGCACTTCCGGCCGGAACACGTGCACGATGATGTCGCCGGCATCGATCAGAACCCAGTCGCAGGTGGGCATCCCTTCGACGCGGGCGTTGCGGCCGGCTTCTTTCAGATGCTTGTGGACCTGCTCGGCGATGGCGCCGACGTGCCGGTCCGAGCGTCCGGAGACGACGACCATGAAATCACCGATCGACGACTTGCCTTTGAGGTCGATGGTGACCAGCTCCTCCGCCTTGGCTTCGTCCAGCCAGTTGAGGAGCTGCTGCAGCAACGATGCCGAACTCTGCCGCGGCGGCAGGATTTCGGCGGGAGACGCACCCTTGCGGGCTGCCTCGGTCGAGGTTCTCATCGTGTGGCGGATGTCCTTTGCTGACTGCGCCGAACTCACTTGCATCGCATTCGTGTGAGGGAACGCGATCCCCCTATAATAGTGGTAGTTGGGACTGACTTTCAACGACTCCGGTCGGACGCTGCAACATGTGGTTCCCGGGCGCGACATGTAGAGTCGGCGTGCGACACCTGATTTCAGGATCAAATCATTGATTTTGAACGAATTTCAGTCGAGGACAGCGGCGACAGCCGGGTGGTCAGGAACGTCCACATCGGGGGCGAGCGCCGCCTCGGCAGGCTCGCGGCGCGGGCTTCGGGCAGGAATCGGCGCGACAGCGCGTGCGCGGCGGGCGAGGCCATCGCCTTCAAACGGAAGCCCGGCCGGTCGACCACCGCCATCGGCATCTCGGCCGCGATCTGCCGCCATTGACGCCAGCGATGGAAGCCCGCCAGCGCGTCGCCGCCCATCAGCCAGACGAAGGCGACGCCGGGATGCCGCCGGATGAGAAAGGATACCGTGTCGACGGTGTAGACGGATCCGAGGCCTGCCTCGAACCCGGTCGCCTGCATCCGGGGATCGCTGATCAGGCGCTCGACGGCGGCGATACGGCTCGCCAGCGGCGGTAGGCCGCCGTTGGACTTCAACGGATTGCCGGGCGTCACCACCCACCAGACCCGATCGAGCCGCAGGCGCCGAAGCGCCGTCTCCGCCACGCGCAGATGTCCCTCGTGCGGCGGGTTGAACGAGCCGCCCATGATGCCCACGCGCTGTCCCGGCAGTACGAGTGGCGTGCGGGCCTTCAGTGTGCCGATGCTCGCGCCCTTCGGTTTCACGATGCAGGCCTCACGCTGTCTCGGGCGGGCGGCGAACGAAGCCCGACATGCGCTCCAGCACGCGCGCGGTCGAGATCACGTCCATGCCGCCCTGTCCGGCGGCTTGCGCGGCATCGTAGATCGCGCGGGTCGAGTTGAAGACGGTGAGCGGCGCGCCGACGCTCTGGCCGAGGGCGCCGATCGCCGCCATGTCCTTTTGCCAGACGTCGATTTTCATGGTGGGCGGCTCGTAGCGGTCGTTCGCTACCATCGGGGCGCGGAACTCGAACACGCGGCCGGACATGCCGGCGCTGATCACTTCGACGATCCGGTGCGGGGCGAGGCCAGCCTTCATGCCAAGCACCATCGCCTCGGCGGATGCCACATTGTAGATCGCGACGAGGTGATTGGTGACGAGCTTCATGCGGCTGCCGTTGCCGTAGGCGCCCATGTCGAATAGCTTGCGGCCGATCGCGGTGAACACCGGCTCGAGGCTCGCCAAGGTGGCGGTGTCGCCGCTGGCGTAGACGACGAGCTCGCGGTTCTCGGCGTGCGGACCAGTGCCGAGCATCGGGCAGTCGAGAACGGTGTGGCCGGCCTTCGACAGAATTTCACCGACGGCGAGCTTGTCCTCCAGTTGAAGGGTGCTGGCCTCGATAATGACGCGCTTCTCGATCCCGGCGGCCGCGATCGCCTCGGCCGTGGCGTAGACCGCCTTGGTGACGGCGAGGCTGGTCATGATCACAGGCGCGCGCCTGGCGACCTCGACGGCGCTGCCGAGGATCTCGACGCCGCCGGCCTTTGCCTTCTCGCAAGCTGCCGCAGCGACATCGTAGCCGACGACGCTGAAGCCCGCCTTGACGAGATTGCGCGACATCGCTCCGCCCATGATGCCGAGCCCGATGACGCCGATGGTCTTGGACATTTCTCTTGTTTCCTCCCCGGATGTGGTCCGCAGAAGGTTCTAGCGTGCCCGCGCGACGGGGGCGAGCGGAAGGCTGAGCCGTGGTTGTCAGTCGTTGCGGCCCTGGATCGCGTCGACGACGGCCTTCGTCACGTCCGTCGTTCGGGCGCTGCCGCCCAGATCGGGGGTGTGGAAGCGCTTGTCGGCGGTGACGCGCTCGATCGCCGTCATCAGGCGGTCGGCGCCGGCCTGTTCGCCGAGATGCTCGAGCATCATCACCGCCGACCAGAACGTGCCGATGGGATTGGCGATGCCCTTGCCCATGATGTCGAATGCGGAGCCGTGGATCGGCTCGAACATGGACGGGAACGTCCGCTCGGGGTTGATGTTGCCGGTCGGGGCGATGCCGAGCGAGCCCGCGAGTGCCGCGGCGAGATCGGAGAGAATGTCGGCATGCAGGTTGGTCGCGACGATCGTGTCGATGGTCTCGGGCTTGATCACCATCCGCATGGTCATGGCGTCGACAAGCATCTTGTCCCAGGTGACGTCCGGGAATTCCTTCGCGATCTCGCGGGCGATCTCGTCCCACATCACCATCGCGTGGCGCTGGGCGTTGGACTTGGTCACCACCGTCAGGAGCTTGCGCGGCCGGGAGCGGGCGAGCTTGAAGGCGAAACGCATGATCCGTTCGACACCTGCGCGCGTGAACATGGCGACGTCGGTCGCGACCTCCAGCGGCGAGCCCTGGTGCGCGCGACCGCCGACGCCGGCGTACTCGCCCTCCGAGTTCTCGCGCACGATCACCCAGTCGAGTTCCTTACTCTCGACGTGGCGCAGCGGCGATGTGATGCCCGGCAGCACGCGGGTCGGACGCACGTTGGCGTACTGATCGAAGGGCTGGCAGATGGCGAGCCGCAATCCCCACAACGTGATGTGATCGGGAATGTCGGGATGGCCGGCCGAGCCGAACAGGATCGCGTCGTGATCCCTGATCTGGTCGCGTCCGTTCTCGGGCATCATGCGGCCATGCGTCTTGTAGTACGCCCCGCCCCAGTCGAAGTGATCGAACTTGAAGCCGAAGTTGCCGTCGCGCAGCGCCAGCGCGTTCAGCACCTCGATGCCGGCCGCGACCACCTCGGAGCCGATGCCGTCGCCGGGGATCGCGGCGATCCTGTAGGTCTTCATGTGTGTCCTCTCGCGGTCGGAGCCGGCACTGGCGTTGACGGACGTCGAGCCTCGGCCGTGCAGATGTGGGGATCGACTAGGTCCAACCTGGGCGGGCCGTTGTCAATTCGCTTCCACGCTGCCGGCCTTGATGACGGGGTCGCGATCACGACGCGTTCCGGGATCATCTGTTGGCGATGCTCGAACGCCGGACGAGCCGTTCCGCCGCGAAGGCGTGAGGTGCCGACCACCCGCATTGTCCCACCCCCGCCCCCGATGCTACTGATCGCGGCATGACAGGATCGGTTCGGCCGACATCAGGAGGAACGACATGCACGTGGGGATCGCCGGCCTCGGCCGGATGGGCGGCAACATCGCGTTGCGGCTGCGCGAGACAGGTCACGACGTCACCGTCTGGAATCGCACCGCCGACAAGCTGAAGCCGGCGCTGGAGGCGGGCTGCAAGGCGGTGGACAGCCCCAAGGCAGTGGCCGAGGCCACCGACGTCGTCATCACCATCCTGACCAACAAGGACTCGATTGCTGAGGTCTACGAGGGTGCGAACGGCATCTTGTCCGGCGCGATCGGCGATAAGCTTTTCATAGAGATGAGCACGGTCCAGCCCGAGACCGAGATCGCGCTCGCGGCCAAGGTCCGCGCCAAGGGCGCCGCCTTCCTCGAGTGTCCGGTCGGCGGCACCACCGGTCCCGCGCGGCAGGGCAAACTGCTCGGCGTCGCGGGCGGTTCCAAGGCCGATTTCGACCGCGCCAAGCCGCTGCTCGACCAGCTCTGCCGCCGCGCCGATCTCGTCGGCGATGTGGGCGCCGGCTCGGCGATGAAGCTCGCGCTCAACCTGCCGCTGCTCGTCTACTATCAGGCGCTGGGCGAGGCCTGCACCATCGTCGACCGCTTCGGCGTCGACAAGAAATGGATGATGGAGTTCCTGTCGGAGACCTCGGGCGGACCGAACGTGCTCAAGAACCGCGGACCGGCCATCGCCGGCGTGTTCGAGGGCAAGGACCCCGGCGGCGTCACCATCGACATCGACGGCATGGTCAAGGATCTCAGGACGATGACCGCCGAGGCGGCCGTCTCCGGTGCGACGCTGCCGGTCACCGAGGCCGCGATCAAGGTTTACGAGGACGCCAAGAAGGAAGGCTGGGG
This sequence comes from Devosia equisanguinis, assembly GCA_945889015.1. Classification (GTDB taxonomy): domain Bacteria; phylum Pseudomonadota; class Alphaproteobacteria; order Rhizobiales; family Hyphomicrobiaceae; genus CAMDBL01. The sequence continues at coordinate 1,363 of CAMDBL010000050.1, read as the reverse complement.
CCCCCGCGACGTGGTCTATGCGCCGAGCTACTGGGCCAAGCACCGCAAAGGGAAGTGAACGGCGGTGTCTGACGCTCTGCGTCAGGCACCGATGCGAGACGTGGCAAATCCGGTGTCTGACGCGAAGCGTCAGACACCGCCACATGGAGACACCCATGAAGACCCGCGCGGCCGTCATCTACGAGATGCAGAAGCCGAGGCCCTACGCCCAGTCGCAGCCGATGGTGATCGAGGAGCTCGATCTCGATCCGCCGGGCGAAGGTGAGGTGCTCGTCCGCATTCGTGCGGCCGGATTGTGCCACTCGGATCTCTCGACCATCAACGGCGATCGGCCCCGCTCGATGCCGATGGTGCTCGGTCACGAGGCGGCGGGTGACGTGATGGAGCTCGGCGCGGGCGTCAAGGATCTCAAGGTCGGCGATCACGTCATCCTGGTGTTCGTGCCGAGTTGCGGCCATTGCAATCCCTGCCAGGAGGGCCGCCCCGCGCTATGCGAGCCGGGCGCAAAGGCCAACGGCGCCGGCACGTTGCTGTCGGGCGCGACGCGGCTCAGCAAGAACGGCAAGCCGGTCGGCCATCACGTCGGCGTCTCGGCATTCGCGGAGTATGCCGTCGTCTCGCGTGCCTCGCTGGTCAAGATCGACCAGACGCTGCCGTTCGAGGAGGCCGCGCTGTTCGGCTGCGCCGTCATCACGGGCGCTGGCGCGGTCATCAACACCGCGCAAGTGAAGGCCGGGTCGTCCGTCGCCGTGGTCGGTCTCGGCGGTGTCGGGCTGATGGCGATGCTCGCCGCCCGTGTTGCCGGCTGCCGCCAGATCATCGCCGTCGACACGCTCGACGAGAAGCTGAAGATGGCCAGGCAACTCGGCGCCACGCATACGGTCAATGCCACCGATCCCAACGCCGTCGAGCAGATTCGCGACATCTCGGGCGGCGGCGTCGAGTACGGCTTCGAGATGGCGAGTTCGGCGAAGGCGCTGGACCTCGCCTACAAGGCCACGCGGCGCGGCGGCATGACGGTGACCGCGAGCCTCCCGCATCCCACGCATACCGTGTCGGTGCCGGTCTCCCAGCTCACCGCCGAGGAGCGCACCTTGAAGGGCAGCTATGTCGGCTCGTGCGTGCCCAACCGTGATATTCCCCGCTTCATCTCGCTCTATCAGCAGGGCCTGCTACCGGTCGATCATCTGATGAGCGAGCGGATCACGCTGAAGGAGATCAACGCCGGCTTCGACCGCTTGGCGGATGGCGCCAGTGTGCGCCAGATCCTGGTGCCGTGATAAGCGGTGGCTTCCCTCGGGCTTGACACCGTTGCCCGACGTTGAGGTGCGGTGTCTGATCCAAGGTCAGACACCCGGCTCAA
>CAMDBL010000049.1 GCA_945889015.1 Devosia equisanguinis | reverse complement strand
GCACCGGCGGTGCGCCCGCGCCAGCGTTATTGAACAGCAGATCGAGCCGGCCGAACGTCGCCTTGGTCTCGGAGAACAGCTTCTTGACGTCCGCGTCCTTGGTGATGTCGACGGCCACGGCGTGGATCTTGCCGCCGCCTTTCGGGGCCATCGCCACCGTCTTGGCGAGCTCCTCCGCGCGACGGCCGCAGACGACGACGTTCCAGCCGTCCTCCGCCAGTGCCACCGCGGCCGCCTGGCCGATGCCGGTGCCGCCGCCCGTCACGATCGCAACCTTGCCGTCTCCCGCCCGTGCCATGCCGTCCTCCATCTGCGTGTTTGATTGATCGCTCGAATGCTTCAGCCGATTGCTACACCACCCCAACGTGACAGGCCACATGGCAGTTGAGGCCTGTCGTGGGGGAGTTGCGCCGCTGGCCGAAGGCCGGCTGCCGGCATTTGGCCGCGTCGTTGCGGGACTGTCGATATCGCAGGCGACGACGGCCGGATGCGGGGTGGCATCCGGCCGTCTGGTGTTTTCTCGATATGCCCGGTTGTCTGCGCGTCAGGCGTTACCGTCTAAGCGGCGCTGCCACCACCCCTTGCGCACGGGACCGGATGGCGCGGCCTCCTCGGTCGCGGCCGGCTGGGTCTGGTCGGGACCGATCACGACGCGCTCGATCTTGGCCTCTCCGATGGTCGATTCCAGGCTGCGGCGCGGACGCGCGGCGGCAGGGGCCGCCGGCGGCACGATCGCGGCGGGGGGCACCGGCTCGGGTGCCGGCGGGGGCACCGGAGTCTCGATGACGACGGCGGAAGCGACGGTGGCTTCCACCATCACCGGCGCCGCCTCGGCGGGAGCCTGCGCAGCGGCAGGCTCACTCGAGACGACCGCTGCGGGTGACTCTGCCGGCTCGATCAGGCCAGCGGCGACGTTGGCCGCCAGCACGGCGGCAGGCTCTCCAGGCGTCGTCTCTTTGTCACGCCACCCGTCCCGGCCGCCGCGGCGATCGTCGTTGCGGTTGCGCCAGCGGTCGCGGCGGCGCATCGGCCGGCCTTCGCCACCGGCGATGCCGGGTACGCTCGGATACTCGGGAGCGACGTCGGGTTGCGGTCCCTGGCCGGGCACATGCGGGACGTCGGGCTGATCGTCTTCGCCGGGCAGCCGAGCCTCGCCGTCATCGCCGTTCGCGCCGTAGGAGGCGCCGTTGCGGTTGTCGTCACGCTCGCGACCGCGACGGCCGCCGCGACGGCCACGCCGGCGTCCGCGGCGCTGACGGTCACCGAAGTCGTCGCTGCCGGCCGCCGCCACGACGTCGATTCCCTCCATAGAGCGGATCTCGGTCAGCGGCTCGCCGTCGGCGATGATCGCGGCCAGCGCGGCATACGAGCTGTACTGCGGCCCGGTGGGCGCGGGCTCGACATCGTCCAACTGGGCCACGGCGTGCATGCGCTCGCCACCCGACCGCTCGTTGGAATGTCTCGGCTCGCGATCGCGGTCGCGGTGGTGCTCGCGTTGTTTCTCGCGGCCTGCCTGACGGTGCTCCTGCGGCTCGCCACCGGCTTCCGGCTGGTCGCCGCGACGGCCCCGACGGCGGCGGCGCTTGCGATTGCCGCGACGGCCGTCGTCGTGGCCGTTCTCCTCGGCCTCGCCGGCGCCGGCGGTCTCCTCGTCGTCGTCGTCCTCGATGGTCTCGATGCGGGAGACGACTTCGGGCTCGACCTCCTCGAGATCGGCCTCGCCTTCACCCTCGAAGCCCCAGTCCATGTTGACGACCTGGCGCTCGGGACGGCGCGGTGCCAAGGCCGGTGCCGCGGTCCGCTCGACGGTGAAGTTGGCGCCGTGCAGCTTGTCGCTGGCCTGAATGGTGATCGGCACCCCATAGCGAGCTTCCATCTCGATGATGTAGGCGCGCTTTGAGTTGAGGATGTAGATCGCGACCGCCGCGGTGGTGGAGGCGATGACGCCACCGCGCGGATTCGCCATCAGCGCGTCCTCGATGCCGCGCAGCACGGCGAGCGATACCGACTCGGTCGAGCGGACGATGCCAGTGCCCTGGCAGTGCGGGCATTGCGTGGTCGAGCCCTCGAGCACGCCCGTACGCAGGCGCTGGCGCGACATCTCGAGCAGGCCGAAATGGCTGATCCGGCCGATCTGGATGCGGGCCCGGTCGAATCGCAACGAGTCCTTGATCCGGCGTTCAACCGAGCGATTGTTGCGCTTCTCCTCCATGTCGATGAAGTCGATGACGATCAGCCCGGCGAGATCGCGCAGCTTGAGCTGGCGGGCGATCTCCTCGGCCGCTTCGAGATTGGTGTTGAGCGCGGTCTCCTCGATCGAGAACTCGCGGGTCGATTTGCCCGAGTTGATGTCGATGGCGACCAGCGCCTCGGTCTGGTTGATGACCAGGTAACCGCCCGAGCGCAGCGTGACGAACGGGCTGAACATCGCCGACAACTGCTGCTCGACGCGGAAGCGGGCGAACAGCGGCTCGGCGTCCTTGTAGTTGATGACGTTGCGCGCGTGGCTCGGCATCAGCATGTGCATGAAGTCGTGGGCGTCTTGATACGCCTGCTCGCCTGCGACGACGACCTCGTCCACGTCCTTGGTGAAGTGATCGCGGATCGACCGCTTGATCAGGTTGCCTTCCTCGTAGACGAGCGAGGGGGCGGTGGAATTCAAAGTCAGGTCGCGCACGTTCTCCCACAGCCGAAGCAAATACTCGAAGTCGCGCTTGATCTCCTGCTTGGTGCGGGCCGCGCCGGCGGTGCGGATGATAAGGCCCATGCCCTCCGGCACCTCCAGCTCGTGCGCGATGGCCTTCAGCCGCTTGCGGTCGCCGGGGTTGGTGATCTTGCGGGAGATGCCACCGCCGCGGGCGGTGTTCGGCATCAGCACGGTATAGCGGCCGGCAAGCGACAAATAGGTGGTCAGCGCCGCGCCCTTGTTGCCGCGCTCCTCCTTGACGACCTGCACCAGTACCACCTGGCGGCGCTTGATGACCTCCTGGATCTTGTAGCTGCGCATCCGGCGGCGCGGACGCGAGGGCACTTCCTCCAGTGCGTCCTGCTCGGTCGAGACCTCTTCTATGATCTCGGCGTCGCCGTTGCCGTTGCCGTTGTCGATCTCGTGTACGCCGCCCGGCTCGCCGTCGTCGTTGTGGGACGCGATGGCTCCAGGCGCTGGCCGCTCGTCGGAGTGACCGTGATCATGGTCGCGGTCCCGGTGATCGTGGACAGCGTGATCACCGTGGTCGTGACCATTGCCCTCGGGCTGGTCGTCCCGACGCTCCTCGTGCGGCAGGTCGCCCTCGACAGCTGGCGGCTCGCCGGGGGAGGCTTCGGACAACCGATCGTCGCGGTCGTCGCCACGTGCTGGACGTGAGCGCCGGTTGTCGCGATCGCGACGGCCACGGCGGCGTGAGAACCGCTCGCGGCGACCATCGCCCCGGCCTTCGCCGTTGCCACCCTCGTCGCCGTCGGCGTCGTCGTCCTCGCTCGAGCGCGCGGACATCGATTCGGCCTTGGCGTCGACCTCGGCCTCCTCCTCGGCCTCGGCCTGGGCTTCCTCGTCGATCAGCGCCTGCCGGTCGGCCATCGGGATCTGGTAGTAATCCGGATGGATCTCGTTGAAGGCGAGAAATCCATGCCGGTTGCCGCCGTAGTCGACGAAGGCGGCCTGAAGCGAAGGCTCCACCCGCGTGACCTTGGCGAGATAGATGTTGCCGCGGAGCAACTTTCGCGCGGCTGACTCGTAATCGAACTCCTCTACGCGGCCGTTCTTGCAAACCACCACCCGAGTCTCCTCGGGATGGGTGGCATCAATGAGCATCTTGCTGTTGGACGACATTCCATTTGAACCTTTGCGCGCAAGCGCGGCGGCGCTCCGGCTTCGGCGATGACGTCGAGAGCCGGGAGGCGCAGGCCTGGGGCGCGCCGTTGATGGTGGGATCGGGGATCTTGGGATCGGGACGGTCCGCTGCGGCCAGGACGATCCGCCGATGGGCTCGACGAGGTAGCTCCACGACGGCCGCCGGAAGGGCGACGTCCTGGGATGGCTCGGCGATCGGGGTGTGTATCCTGCATCAGCCTGACATTATGGACTCTGGCCGTTCGCCGGCTTTGCAGGCCTGCGGCGGACCGGGATTGAAAAGATTTCGGGCAGTACCTGGCAGGCGACCGAGTCGTCTGCCGCCTTGCCTTAGGCCGACCCACCTTTCCATTGGGTCGGCTCTGGGTGCCAGCTGGCGCGGATGCGCATCGAAGCCGAGCCGCGACCGATGCTCACATCCTGCGGCTGGTCCGACGAGACTTTCGTCTCCGAAGACTGGCGCAGAGCGGCCCACATCGGCTTGGTTGCAATCGGCAACTCGTGCAACCGCGGATCCGTATCGGATCGTCCGTCGGCCCGAATTCTTGGGAACAAGGACCAGCACAGGGTCGGCAGAAGGCCGATCGACTGCGCATGAGGACCGGAACATTCCCCAGAAAACGACGGGCGTTCTTCACGGATCGCGCTTTACTTGTACGATCTCGCCGCAGGTGTGGCAAGAGAGTTGTCGCCGGCTCCCGCAGTGTCGACTCGAACGTCAGAAACTGTGGACGCTGGTGGTGAACAACTGGTTAATGTCCCAACTGGATTTGCCGACCGGGCTTGCCGATCGGGGTTGGATGGGGACGCGAGCGGACGTGGGGATGGGCGTGGGGCGATGGCGCAGACGGTGCTGTTGGCTCGGGTGCGCGTGGGCATCGCGCCGGCTGCTGCTCGCGGTGCTTCCCTTGCTGCTGGCTGCGGTCGGCTCGCCTTCGGCCTGGGCCCAGGGGCCGGCCCCAAATCCCGCAGGCAGTCCCGCAGGCAGTCCCGCAGTCAGCCCCGGAGCGGGTGCTGGCTGGCAGACCGCGATCGACCCCGGCAAGGAGCGAAAGTCCAAGCCATCTCCGTCGCATCGGGGCCGCTCGCCTGCGGCGGGAGGTGCCCCGGCTGTCAAGGCGATCTCGGCCGAACTCAGTGCCGACGGTGACCGGACGGTGTTCCATCTGCAACTATCGGGCGCCACGGGTGTGCAGGTCTATTCGCTGGCCAGCCCGCATCGGGTCGTCATCGACCTGTCGGACGTCGAGTTCCAGCTTCCAGCCGCTGCCGGTCGTCGAGGGCAGGGCGCCGTCGCCGCATTTCGCTATGGCCTGATGGCGGCCGGCCAGTCCCGCATCATGCTCGATCTGGCGCGTCCGATGCGGGTGGAGGCGGCCGAGTTGAAGGCCGCCCACAACACGACGCAACGCCTCGAGGTGCGGCTGGCACCGACCGACGAGGCGACATACGTCAAAGAGGCGAGCCAGCCGTTGCCCGATACGCCGGCGGCGGAGCCCGCGACATTGCCCGAGGAGGCCGCGCCCGTCCCCGGAGGTTACAAGGCGCGCGCCCGTCCGGTGATCGTGCTCGATCCGGGCCACGGCGGTGTCGATCCTGGCGCCATCGGCACGACCGAGATCTCGGAAAAGAGCCTGGTGCTGGCGGTGGCCAAGCAGGTCCGAGCGCTGTTGCCGGCACAACGCTACGCCGTGGTGATGACCCGGTCGAACGATGTCTACGTCGGTCTCGACGCCCGGCTCGCCATTTCGCGCCGGGCGGACGCGGACCTGTTCGTCTCCATCCATGCCGACGCGATCGATGGCCGTTTCGCGCAGAGCGTGCGCGGCGCAACCATCTACACCTTGTCGGAGAGCGCGTCGGACGCGCAGGCCCATCGGCTGGCGGAGAAGGAGAACGCCGCCGATACGGTCGCCGGCCTCGCCTCGGTGCCCGAGGCCGAGCGCGATCACGTCAAGGGCATCCTGATCGACCTCATGAAGCGCGAGACATCCAATTTCTCTTCGGAGTTCAGTCACTTGCTGGTCGGGCGCCTGGGCCGGTCGCTGTCCTTGTCGAAGGATCCCCAGCGCAGTGCCGCATTCAAGGTTCTGAGGCAGACGCAATCGCCGTCGGTGCTGATCGAGCTCGGCTACATGACCAACGCCGAGGACGAGCGGCTGATGCGCACACCCGAGTGGCAGCGCAAGGTGGCGCAGTCCATCGCGGCGGCGATCGAAGCCTACTTCACCAAGCGTACCGCGGCCACGCCATGAGCCGGTGTACGCCCCAAGTCGTCGATGCAATCGTCGTCGCGGACGACGTGTCGCCACATTCCATGCTAAAAGGTGCATTGCCGCTTAGACTTGTTGTTCTGCGCTGCGACGCGGCGTAGAAGCGCTGCATCCTCGAAACTTCGACCAGGCCTCATGCGAGCCCCCATCCTTCCACCGCCCGCAGCGCCAAGGAGAAAGAGGAAGCGCAAGAGCCTGTTGCTCAGCTTCCTCGGCTTCGGCTTCGCGACCTTCGTGCTGCTCTTCGTGCTGGGCTCCGTCGGGGTCGGCTACGTGCTGTGGAACGCCTCCAAGGACTTGCCCGACTACGAGAGCTTGGCCAAGTACGAGCCGCCGGTAATGACGCGCATCCATGCGCACGACGGCAGCCTGATCGCCGAGTACGCGCGCGAGCGGCGCATCTTCGTGCCGATCAACACGGTCCCCAAGCACGTCATCGCCGCCTTCCTGTCTGCTGAGGACAAGCGTTTCTACGAGCACGGCGGTCTCGATTTCCTGGGTATCGCGCGCGCCGTATACATGGCCGTCAAGAGCCGGGCCGCGGGCGGCGACAAGCGCGATCAGGGTGCCTCGACCATCACGCAGCAGGTCGCCAAGAACTTCCTGCTCACGAACGAGCGCTCCTACGAGCGCAAGATCAAGGAAGCGATTCTCGCCGTCCGCATCGAGCGCGCATACACCAAGGACAAGATCCTCGAGCTCTACCTGAACGAGATCTACTTCGGCATCGGCTCCTATGGCATCGCCGCCGCCGGACTCAACTACTTCAGCAAGGAGCTGAAGGACATCAGCATCGAGGAGGCGGCCTTCCTCGCGGCGCTGCCCAAGGCGCCGAACAACTATCACCCGATCCGCCACACCGAGAAGGCGCTCGAGCGGCGCAACTGGATTCTCGGTCAGATGCTCGAGAACGGCTACATCAACAAGGAGCAGGCGGAAGCGGCGCGCAAGACCAGGATCGAGGTTCGCTTCCGGCCGCTGGGCGCACACATCGCCACCTCCGAGTTCTTCGCGGAGGAGGTGCGGCGGGCGCTGCTCTCGCAGTACGGCGAGGACAAGCTGTACGCGGGCGGTCTGTCCGTCCGCACCACGCTCGATCCCAAGCTACAGGGGCTGGCGCGGCAGGCGCTGATCAACGGCCTCGTCAAATTCGACCGCGAGCGCTCGAGTTGGCGGGGTCCAGTGAGCCGGATCGAAATGAACGGCGACTGGGGCGCGGCCCTGGCTCAGATGGAGGTGCCGAGCGATATTGCGCCTTGGCGCCTGGCCGTGGTCACGCAGATCGAGCGCAACAAGATCACCGTCGGCTTCCGGCCGGCGCGGCGCGCCGACGGCGTGGTCGACAAGCAGCGCACAGGCGTCGAGATTTTCTTCGACGAGATGAAGCCCTACAAGCGCGCGGCCAAGTCGCCGGCCGACATCGTTGCTGTCGGCGACGTGATCTGGGTCGCACCTAAGGATCCCAACAATCCGGACAAGCCCGGTGCCGTCTGGTCGCTGATGCAGGTGCCCGAGGTCGGCGGTGGTTTGGTGGCGATGGACCCCCATACCGGCCGCGTGCTCGCGGTCGCCGGCGGCTTCTCGTTCGGCATCAGCCAATTCGATCGCGCCATCCAGGCCAAGCGCCAGCCCGGCTCCTCGTTCAAGCCTATCGTCTACGCGGCCGCCATCGACAACGGCTACAAGCCGACGTCGATCGTGCTCGACGCGCCGATCTCGATCGACCAGGGGCCCGGCAAGGAAGCCTGGGATCCCAAGAACTACGAGGCCGGGCACTCGGCCGGCCCGGCGACCTTGCGCTACGGCATCGAGCACTCGCGCAACCAGATGACGGTGCGCCTCGCCCAGGACATGGGCATGCCACTGATCACCGAATACTCGAAGCGCTTCGGCGTCTACGACGAGCTTCTGCCGGTGCTGTCGATGTCGCTGGGTGCCGGCGAGACGACGCTGCTGCGCATGACCACCGCCTATTCGATGATCGCCAACGGCGGCAAGTATGTGCGTGCGACCCTGGTCGACCGCATCCAGGATCGTTGGGGCCGTCCGGTCTGGAAGCACGACGACCGCCGTTGCGAGGGCTGCAACGCCCCGAGCTGGAACGGTCAGCCGGAGCCCGAGATTGCCGACGACCGCAAGCAGATCCTCGATCCCCACACCGCCTACCAGATGACCTCGATCATGGAAGGCGTGGTGATCCGCGGCACCGGCACGATCGTCAGCAAGATGGTCCCCAACATGCCGATCGCCGGCAAGACCGGCACCACCAACGACGAGAAAGACGCCTGGTTCGTCGGCTTCACGCCGGATCTCGCGGTCGGCGTGTTCATCGGCTACGACACGCCGAAGGCGATGGGCAAGGGCGCGACCGGTGGCCAGATTGCAGCGCCGATCTTCGGCGAGTTCCTCAAGGGTGCACTGGCCGACAAGAAGGCCGTGCCGTTCCGCCAGCCGCCGGGCATCAAGCTCGTCCGCGTCAGCAAGAAGACCGGCCAGCGGGCCTCGGGCGCGGGCAGCGACACGATCATGGAAGCGTTCAAGCCGGGCGAGGAGCCCGACGACGCGTTCTCTGTGATCGGCTTCGCCGATCAGGGCACTGGAGCTGGAGAGCCGCCGCCGACATCGAGCTACCAGGGTGGCTGGGCGCCGTCTGCCGTGCCGGCCGGCCCGCCGCCGGTGCCGCGCGACAGCTACCGTCCGCCGAGCCGTAGCCAGTGGCCGTGGTGACGCCGGCGCCGGTGCCGAGCCCGGTGGGCATGAGGGGCGTTGACGGCCGAGCTGCGAGCCTCCTTTGAGAAGCGGCGTTTCGCGCCCTCAGCCGTGCAGTAGCGTGCGCAAGACGACGGCGCTCGCGACGCCGATGGCGACCGTGGCCAGCAGGGGAAGCCGCATGGCCGCTGCCACCGTGATCGCACCCGCGATCAGATCCGGAGCGCCACCTTTCGCCAGTGAGGGCGCGATCACCGCGGTCAGCACGGCGACCGGCATCGCGTCGAGCGCGCTCGTCAGGATCGGACCGGGCCTGATCACCCGCATCAGCCACAGCCCCGCGATCCGTGTCGCGTAGGTGGCGACCGCCATCCCAAGGATCGCCGCGAGATTGACCGGATCGACGTTCATCGGCCCACTCCCGTCCTGGCGGCCACGAGCGCCGCCGCGAGGATGCCGGCACCGCCCCCGGCCACGATATGCCAGACGCCGCCCGCCATGCGCTCGACGACGACCGCGGCCACGGCACTCGCCGCAATGACGACACCGGTCGCAGCGCCGCGCCAGAATCCGGCGATGAGGCCGATGAAGATCGCGGTGAAAGCGAAGTCGAATCCCCACGCTGCCGGATCGGCGATCAGCGCGCCGAGTGCGGTGCCCGCGACCGTCCAGGCCATCCAGCTCACGTAGAGCGTGGCCGCGAGGCCGGCGTAGAACGCGGGTGCGAGGCGGCCTCGCTCGACGGCGCGGCGCTCGGCCATGGCCCAGACCTCGTCGGCGAGGAAGAACAGCGCGAGCCACCGTCCGGCGGGACCGAAATCCCCCATGCGGCGCGCGATCGAGGCGCCCATCATCACGTGCCGCAGGTTGACGGTGAGCGTCGTCAGCGCCAGCAGGGCCCAGGGCGCGGGATCGCGCCAGATGTCGACGGCGACGAGCTGCGAGGAACCGGCGAAGACCAAGCCGCTCATCGCCGCCACCTCGAGCGCCGTGAGACCCTTGCGGGCGGCGAGCGCGCCGAGCAGCAGCGCAAACGGGATCATCGCCACGGCCGCCGGCAGGATCGCGACCGCGCCCGCCCGGAGTTCGGCCCAGACGCCCCCGTCCTGCTCGCGGGATGGAGATGGCGCGCCGGCGGCGGACAAGGGACTAGGCCCGGTTGCCGCTCATCACCTTGCGGCTGATGACGACGCGCATGATCTCGTTGGTGCCTTCCAGGATCTGGTGCACGCGCAGGTCACGGACCAGCTTTTCGAGGCCATAGTCCTTGAGATAGCCGTAGCCGCCATGCGCCTGCAGCGCCTGGTTGCAGATCTCGAAGCCGAGGTCGGTGGCGTAGCGCTTGGCCATCGCGGAATACATGGACGCCTGCGGATCGGCGCGGTCCATCGCGTCGGCGGCGCGATAGATCATCAGCCGGGCGGCTTCCAGGTCCGTCGCCATGTCGGCGATCTTGAACTGCATGGTCTGGAATTCGCCGATTTTCTTGCCGAACGCGGACCGTTCGAGCACATAGTCGCGTGTCTTGTCGAGCGCCTGCCAGGAGGCGCCGAGCGAGCAGGCGCCGATGTTGACGCGGCCGCCGTCGAGCCCGGACATGGCGAACTTGAAGCCCTGGCCGTCGCCGCCGACGAGATTTGAGGCCGGCACCTCGCAGTTGTCGAAGATCACCTGCCGGGTCGGCTGCGCGTTCCAGCCCATCTTGCGCTCGACGGCGCCGAACGAAAGGCCGGGCGTGTCCTTCATCACGACGAAGGCGGAGATGCCCGCAGCACCCTCGCCGCCGGTGCGCGCGAACACGAAGTAGAAGTCGGCGGCGCCCGCGCCCGAGATGAACTGCTTGGTGCCGTTGAGGACGTATGTGTCACCCTTCCTCTCCGCCCGCGTCTTGAGACCGGCGGCGTCGGAGCCGGCGCCCGGCTCCGTCAGGCAGTAGCTCGACAGCCAGTCCATGCTGGCGAGCTTTGGCATCCACAGGGAGACCTGCTGCTCGGATCCGTACTTGGCGACCATCCAGGCCACCATGTTGTGGATCGAGACGTAGGCCGAGACCGCCGGGCAGCCATAGGCCAGCGCCTCCATGATCAGCGCGCCGTCGAGCCGCGTCAGGCCAGATCCACCCTTCTCGGCCGGCACGTAGATCGTCGCCATGCCGAGCGCCGCGATCTCACGCAGCACGTCGACCGGGAAATGCGCCGTCTCGTCCCACTCGAGGGCGTTCGGAAGGATGCGCTCCTTGGCGAAGGTCAGCGCGGTTTCCTGGATGGCGGCCTGTTCCTCGGTGAGGGCGAAGTGCATGGCTCAAGGCTTCCAATGTTCGAGCAGGATCACACGGTCCTTGTCCGACGTTCCCGCGACCTTGGCAACGAGACGTGAGTCGGATGTGACGAGGGGCGCTCCGGCGCGCCGTGCGGCGACGACATAAATGCAGTCGTAGACGGGATGATCGATATCTCGAGCAAGCAGCAGCGCCTCGTCGATCAACGCGCTGGACGCAATCTGGGTCGTGAACATCCGGTGAGCCGTTTCCATTGCTCGCTCGAGTTGTTCGACGGGCATGCGCTGCAGTCGCGCATTCTTCCGGAACGCATTTGCAAGCTCGACGAGGATCAAATCGGGTGCGACCAAGTCCAAATCGCTCGTGAGCAGTCGGTGCGCACTTGTCGAATCGTGCTCGTCGACGAACCACTTGAGCGCGACACAGGAGTCGATGACGAGCGAGCCGCTCACTCCAGACCCTCGCGATACTCGTCCTTACTCAGAGGGGGATGAGGGCCTCCACTCAGGGCGAGAAACTCTTTCGACAGCGCAGCCCGCTCCTCGGGCGTATAAGGCACGTTCCGCTCGAGCGTCTCTCGGAGAACCTGCTCCAGAGACTTCCCGGCCAGGCGCGCCTTGGTTTTGTAAGCACCGATGACGTTGTCGGGGAGATTGCGGATCAGGACTTGGCCCATGGCGAGTCTCCGTTGCTATCGAAAATGATAGCATGATCTGAGCCGCAGGTCCACGCTGGCAAGTACGCCTACTCCGCCACCTTCTCCACCAGCGCGATGAGGCCCTGTAGCAGGGCCGTCGGACTCGGTGGGCAGCCGCGGATGTGCAGGTCGACCGGCACCACGGCCGAGACGCCGCCGGCGACGGCATAGCTGCCCTTGAACACGTGGCCGTCGAAGGCACAGTCGCCGACCGCCACCACCCATTTCGGGTCGGGAGTGGCGCGATACGTCCGTTCCAGCGCCTCGCGCATGTTTTTCGTCACCGGGCCGGTCACCATCAGCACGTCGGCGTGGCGCGGCGAAGCGACGAACTTCAGCCCGAAGCGCTCCAGGTCGTAATAGACGTTGCCCGTCGCGTGGATCTCGAGTTCGCAGCCGTTGCAGGAGCCCGCGTCCACCTCGCGGATCGACAGCGAGCGTCCGAGCTTGCGGCGGGCCGTCGCGTCGAGCTTGCCCGCCAGCTCGGCCAGCACGGCGTCGTCGCCGGACGGCGCAGGTTCCGTCAGCGGACGTTTCAGCAGGCTTTCGAGCAGCAGCTTGCGCATAGGCGGCCTAGAGGTCGTGCCCCGAGTAGGAGCAGTTGAACGACTTGTTGCACAGCGGGAAGTCGGCGACGATGTTGCCTTCGATCACGGCCTCCAGCAGCGGCCACTGGAACCAGGATGCATCGCGCAGATACGCTGCCGCGATCGTGCCGCTCGGCCCGAGCCGCACCCACGCCAGCAGATCGCCGCGGAACGCCTCGATCAATGCGACGCCTTCCTTGCACGCTGATCCACCAATAGCTGACGTGTCGGCCATCAGCGATCCCTCGGGCATGCGTGCGAGAAGCTGCTCGACGATGACCAGGCTCTGGTTCACCTCCTCGATGCGGATCCAGACGCGGGCATCGACGTCGCCCGCGGTCCTCACCGGCACCTCGAGCGCGAGCTTCGTGTACGGCGCGTATCCGATGGAGCGGCGTGCGTCGAACGTCAGTCCGGCCGCACGGCCGACATAGCCGCCGGGTGCCCACAGCTTCGCCAGTTCCGGACGCAGGATGCCGGTCGTCACGGTGCGATCCTGCAGGGACGCGGTGTTGTCGTAAAGCTCGACCAGCTCGGGAAAGTGCCGGCGGATATCGACGATCAGCGCCGTCAGCCGCGCCTCGCCCTCGGCGTCGAGATCGTGCGTGACGCCGCCCGGCACGATGCGGTCCATCATCAGCCGGTGGCCGAACGCGGTGTGCGCGGCCCTCAGCACCCGCTCGCGCAACGCGCCGCAATGGGCGAGCATCAGCGAGAACGAGGCGTCGTTGCAGATCGCGCCGATGTCGCCCAAGTGGTTGGCGATGCGCTCCAGCTCGGCCATCACGGCGCGGATGGCGAGCGCGCGCGGCGGCGGCGTGATCCCGGCTGCGGCCTCGACGGCGGATGCGAACGCCCAGCCGTAGGCGACGGTGCTGTCGCCCGAGGTGCGGGCCGCGACTTTGGCCGCTTGCGCGATCGGAGCACTGCGCATCAAGGCGTCGATGCCCTTGGGTACGTAGCCGAGCCGTTCCTCCAGCCGCACCACGGTCTCGCCGTTGGCGTGAAAGCGGAAATGACCCGGCTCGATGATGCCGGCGTGCACAGGACCGACCGGGATCTGATGCAGGGGTGCGCCTTCGGCCGTCAGGAACGGATAGCTCTGCCCGGAGGGCTCGGTCGTGTTCGCTGCGCCGAGCGGCTGGCTGACACCCCAGCGGTTGTGATCTAGCCACGGCCGGTTGTCTGCGGCGCCGGTCGCGGTCAGCCCATGCAACTCGACCAGCGTGCGCTCGAGCCGCACGGCGGGGCGATGCCGCGCTGCGACCGACGGAAAGTGTTTGTCCGGACACGGCAGGCTCACCACGAGGACGCCGTCCACGGGCTCGGTGCCCGACACCAGCGCCATCATCACCGACGCGCCGTCGCTCCACAGGCCAGACAGCACGGCCTCGCCCGCGGCCAAGGCTTCGGTGGCGGCAGACCAGCCCGCCGCATCGACCTCGTGGCGCGGCCATGGCTTCTGCAGGTCGAGCCGGCCGGCGGTGTCCAAGACTTTCGCGAGCTGGGTCATTTCAGCATCCCCATCACCCCAGCATCCGAGCGATAGCCTGCAGCCAGGCGACGAGCGGCGGTGGCAGGTAAATGCCGGCGACGAGCGCCAGCGTGAGATGTGCGGAGATCGGCAGCCAGGCGACCGCGACCGGGACGGATTTTCCGAGCGGCTTGCCGAATGCGAGACCGGTGAGCCTCGCCATCAGCGCGCCGAAAGCCAGCAGCAGGCCGAGGACCAGCGCGAGGGCCAGCCACGGCGTGTGCGCGAAGACGGCGGCGATGATCACGAACTCGCTCATGAACATTCCGAGCGGCGGCAGACCGGCCAGCGCCACCACCGCGACGACGAGGCTCCATCCAAGGCCCGGATGGCTCTCGGTCAGGCCGCGCATCTCGTCCATGCGCTGCGTGCCTTTCGCCTGTGTCACCTGGCCGACGGTGAAGAACACCGCCGGCTTGATCAGGCTGTGCATGATCACATGCAGGAGCGCGCCGAAATTCGCGAGGGGACCGCCGAGGCCGAGCACGAGCGTGATGATGCCCATGTGCTCGATCGAAGAGTAGGCGAACAGCCGCTTGATGTCGCGGCGGCGATAGAGCATCAGCGCGGCGAACAGCAGCGAGGTGAGGCCGAGCGTCACCATCAAAGGCCCCGGCGCGATCGCGGCGGGGTTGGCCGACATCAGCATTTTGTAGCGCAGCACCGCATAGACGGCGACGTTGAGCAGCAGTCCCGACAGCACGGCCGAGATCGGCGTCGGTCCCTCCGAGTGGGCATCTGGCAGCCAAGCGTGAAGTGGCGCGAGGCCGACCTTGGTGCCACACCCCAGGATCAGGAAGACGAAGGCGATGTTGAGCAGCTCCGGCCGGAAATCCTGTGCCTTCGCCATCAGCGCCGTCCATTGCATCGCCTCGTTCCCCTCGCCCATCACCGGACGCGCGGCCATGTAGACGAGGATGGTGCCGAACAGGGCGAGCGCGATGGCGACGCTGGCGAGGATGAAATACTTCCACGCCGCCTCCAGGCCGGCCTCCGTCTGGTAGCTGCCGACGACGAGCACGGTGGCGAGCGTGCCGAGTTCGATCGCGACCCACATCAGCCCGATGTTGTTGGCCGTCAGCGCCAGCGTCATGGCAAACATCAGCGCCTGGAACATGGCGTGGTAGAATTGCACGTAGAGGGGCTTGAACCGGCGCGTCCTCAACTCGAAGCCGATGTAGCTGGCCGAGTAGATCGCCGTGGTCAGGCCGACGAACGAGCCGAGCACCACAAACAGCGTGTTGAGATCGTCGACCATCAGATAGGTGCCGGCCGCGGGGCGCCGCACCAGCAGGGTCAGCGAGACGAGGAAGGCGGCGAGGCTGGCTGCGATGTTGAGCGTGGCCGACAGGCGGAATGCGGGGATTGCCGCCAGCAGCAGCGCGGCGACGGCGGGAATGCCGATCAGCCCAGCCAGTGGCTCGAACGGCAGCCGGTCGGCGAGTTGGGAGAGGAGATCCGCGATCATCGCTGCTCCCCCCGGAAATCGTCGAGCGCGGTGAGGTCGACGGTGTCGAACCGCTCGCGGATGCGGAACAGGAACACGCCGATCACGATGAAGGCGATCAGCACCGAGAACGCGACCGAGATCTCGACGACGAGCGGCATGCCGCGGGCGCCGGCGGCGGCCAGGATCAACCCGTTCTCGAGCGACATGAAGCCGACGATCTGGCTGACGGCATTGCGCCGCGTCACCATCATGAGGAGGCCGAGCAGGATGACGGCGAGCGCGAACGCGAGATCCTCGCGGGCGAGCGGATCGGAGGCCGCGGTGGCACGTAGCATGACCACCATCGACAGCGCCACCAGGGCCATGCCGATCAGCATCGTCGGTGCGATGCCGCCGACGGTCTCGATCTTTCGCTCAATGCGCAGCCTCACCACCACCTTGTGCAGCGCATAGGGAATGATGACCGCCTTCAACACCAGCGCGATCGCCGCCGTGATGTAGAGGTGGGGCGCATGCTGCACGTGCGCCTGCCAGGCAACCGACAGCGCCAGCATGAAGGCATGCAGCGCGAACACGTTGAGCAGGCCGAACATTCGATCCTGATAGAGGAGGATGAAGCTGACCAGCACCAGCGAGCCGGCCAGCATGTGGGCGACGTCGAGGACGAAACGCTCCATCAGAAGCTCCTCGACATGAACAGCAGCAGCGTTCCGAGCAGGCCCAGCATGAGCGCCACCCCCAGGAACTCGGGGACGCGGAATACCCGCATCTTGGCGATCGAGGTCTCGAACGCCACCAGAAGGAAGCCGCCGACCGCGAGCTTGGCCACATAGGTCACCGCGCCGATCGCGTAGGCCGCGATGCCCGCGCCGCTCGGCGCCAGCCCCCAGGGCACGAAGATGCAGGCGATCAGCGAGATGTAGAGCAGGAGCTTGAGCGCGGCGGCGAGTTCGATCACCGCGAGGTGACGGCCGGAGTATTCGAGCACCATTGCCTCGTGAACCATCGTCAGCTCGAGGTGTGTCGCGGGGTTGTCGACCGGGATGCGCGCGTTCTCGGCGATGGCGACGATGACGAGGCCGATCAGCGCGAGGCCGAGCGAGACGCGCAAGGAGCCGTGCGTCAGCATGAAAGTGGCAACGTGGGAGAGCTGCGTCGAGCCGGCGACCAGCGCCACCGTGAACACGATCATGATCATCGCCGGCTCGGCGAGCGAGGCGAACATCACCTCGCGGCTGGAGCCCAGTCCGCCGAAGCTGGTGCCGATGTCCATGCCGACCAGCGCCAGGAACATGCGTGCGCTGCCGAGCAAGGCGGTGATCGCGATCAGGTCCGCGGTCCAGGAGAACTGCAGGCCGGTGGCGAACGTCGGCACCAGAGCGGCGGCGACCCAGGTTGCGGCAAAGATCAGATAGGGCCCGGCGCGGAACAGCCAGGAGGCGTTCTCGGCGACGATCGCCTCCTTGCGGATCAAGCGGATCAGGTCGCGATAGGGCTGCACGATCGGCGGTCCCTGCCGCAAGAGCAGGCGCGCCTTCACCTTGCGTGTGAAGCCGAGCAGCAGCGGCGCCAACGCCAGCACCAGCAGCATCTGCACGCCCTGCACGGCGAGATCGACGAGGCTCAGGCCCATATCGCCACCATCGTCAGCAGGGCGACGAGCGCGGCGAAGACGAGGCTCAGGTAGTGCTGGATGGTCAGGAACTGCAGGCCGTTGAGCTGTCTCGACACCGCGGCGACGAGCGTTCCGACCGGCACATAGAGCACGTCCCAGATCCGATCGGAGAGGCGGACGCTGAGCGATGCCGGGCGATTGTCGCCGGGTGCGGGCATGTCGACGCTGTCGCGACCCGCCAGCACGCCTGCGAACACGCGGCGCAGCGGCTGGGCGAAGCTGTCGGCGGTGTACTGTGTCGCCGGGTCGGCGTTCGGGAAGCCACAGTCCCAGGGCGGGGCGCGGCGGATCTGCCGGGAGGCGAAGCGGTGGATGATCTCGGCGGTCAGCAGCGTGGACAGCGCGATGAAGCCGAACACCAGCAGGCCGCTGTAGGAGCTGCGACTCTCCGCGATCGGCGCGATCGTCGCCCAGGGCAATACGGCCTGTTCGGCCATGCGGGCGCCGATCAGCGGCTGCACCACGCCGGCCAGCCGGTCGATGATCACGCCCGGCATCGTGCCGAGCAGCACGCACAGGCCGAGCGGTAGCGCCATGCCGAGGCGCGAGAACAGGTCCACCTCGTGAGCCTCCGCGGCTTCGCTCGACCGGGCACGGCCCAGGAACACGATGCCGTAGAAGCGGACGAACGTCGCCGCCGAAAGCGCGGCGCCGAGCGCCAGCATGGCACCGGCGGCGGGCACGGTCAGTTTGAGGCCCCATTGCGGCAGGTCCGGGCTGAGCAGGATCGCCTGGAACAGCAGCCATTCCGACGCAAAGCCGTTGAGCGGGGGCAGCGCCGAGATCGCGAGACAGCCACCGAGCACCAGCACCGCCGTCTGCGGCATGCGATGGATGAGGCCGCCCATCGCCTCGCAGTCACGCCGTCCGGTGGCGTTCAGCACCGCGCCGGCCCCGAAGAACAGCAGCGACTTGAACAGTGAGTGATTGAGCGCGTGAAACAGCGCCGCCGTCATCGCCAGTGCGGCTGCGGCCGTCATGCCGTTGCTCTCGAAGGCGAGCGCCAGACCGAGGCCGATGAACACGATGCCGATGTTCTCGACGGTCGAGTAGGCGAGCAGCATCTTCATGTCGCTCTGCATCGCGGCCTGCAGCACGCCGAGCACCGCCGTCAGCGCACCGAGCACCATGACGACGATGCCCCACCACCAGACCGGCGCGCCGACGAGATCGAACACGATGCGGATGAAGCCGTAGATCGCGACCTTGGTCATCACGCCGCTCATCAGTGCGGAGACGTGGCTCGGTGCGGCGGGATGGGCGAGCGGCAGCCAAACGTGCAGTGGCACGAGGCCGGCCTTGGAGCCGGCGCCGAGCAGCGCCAGCATCACGATCACTCCGGCGAGCGCGGCATCGCGGGGAGCGGCCGCCCGGATCTCGGCGAAGCCGAAGCCGCCACCGGGCGCGGCGAGCAGGCCGTAGGTGAGGATCAGCGCCAGCGTGCCGAGGCTCGCCATCACGATATAGACGAAACCCGCGCGCCGATTGGACGGGTCGTGATGATGCGAAACCACCAGCGCCCACGACGACAGCGACATGAATTCCCAGCCGGTGAGAAAGCTGAATGCGTCGTCGGCCAACAGCACGATGTTCATGCCGGCGAGGAAGGCGGGATAGAAGGGCACCACCCGGAGCGGCTCCTCCTCGTGCCGGCCATAGCCGAGCGCGTACAGGCTGGCGATGGCGGCCCCGAGATCGACCACCACCAGGAAGAACGCGGACAAGGTGTCGATGCGAAAGCGGGCGCCGACCCACGGCAGGCCGAGCGGCAGGCTCACCGCCACCGGATCGTGCGGGCGGCCCAGGAGATGGGACGCAGCGAGGAACACGAGAAAGCCCGAGACGGCGAGACAGCCGAGATAGATCAGCTGCAGCATCGGGCGCGAGCCGCCGAGCACGGCCGCCGTCAGCGCCAGCAGCAGCAGCGCGCCCACACCCACCAGTGCCGCATCGACCCCCATCGCTTCCCCCCGCGCAACAGCCGGGTGCGCGGACCGTCCGGGCCCGCTCTGGCAGTGCTTCTGTTTCGTGCCGCCTCGGCCGGGACGCGGCCCGGCGAAGGCCAAAGGACAAGTTCGCTGCCGCTGGTCCGCGGGTGCGGCCTGCGGATCTTGCTGGACGCGCGGCGGGCCACGGGACGGGCGGGCCGCGCAAGGCGGGTACGGATCGAGCCGATCCACGCGTCAATCGTGCATAGATCGCCCATCGCAAGCAAGTGCCGCGGCGAGGAATTGCAGCCCCGCGACGCAATGGCTCAACCGCCGCTGACTGGCGCTTCGCCGTCGGCTACAGTGGGCGCGGTGTCTTCATCGGCGAGGCGACGGTATGGTCGGCGACGTTCACAGACGGATCGCGCGTGAGTTCGGCACGCCCGCGGTGGTGATCGATCTCGACGTGGTGGAGCGCAACATCGCGCGTGTGCAGGCCGCGTGCGATCGCGCCGGGCTCGCCAACCGCCCGCACATCAAGACGCACAAGATTCCGGCGCTGGCCATGATGCAGCGCGCGGCCGGTGCGAAAGGCATCACCTGCCAGAAGCTCGGCGAGGCCGAGGTGATGGCGGACGCAGGGCTCGACGATATCCTGATCAGCTACAACATCCTCGGCGTGGAGAAGGTCGAGCGGCTCGGCGCCCTGCGCCGCCACGTCGATATCGCGGTGTGTGCCGACAATCCGACCGTGGTCGACGGGCTGCCGCGTGCCGCCGAGATCGCCGGGCGACCGCTTCCAGTGCTGGTGGAATGCGATACCGGGCGCAAGCGGGCCGGCGTCGAGACGGCGGCCGAGGCGGTGGAGTTGGCAGGCCGGATCGCGGCGAGTCCCGGCTTGGAGTTCGCGGGATTTCTCATGTACCCGCAGGAGACGCCGGCGTCGTGGGCGGCCACGCAGCGCTTCCTCGACACGGCGCTGGCCGGCCTGCGCGGCGGCGGGCTCGCGCCGCGGATCGTCTCGACCGGCGGCACGCCGAACCTCGCGAGCCTCGGCCAGCTCGCGGGCGCCACCGAGCACCGCGCCGGCACCTACGTCTTCAACGACCGTATGATGATGGCGTGCGGCGCGGCGACGCTCGCCGATTGCGCGCTGACGGTGCTCTCCACCGTGGTCAGCCGTGCCGGGCCTGAGCGCGGCATCCTCGATGCCGGCTCCAAGACGCTGACCGCGGACCCCGGCGGCGGTCTCGACGGCTACGGATTGGTGCTGGAGCATCCCGAGGCGCGCATCAAAGCCTTCGCCGAGGAGCACGGGTTTCTCGACCTCGCCGCCTGCAACGACCGGCCCAAGGTCGGCGACCTCGTCCGGGTGATCCCCAATCACGTCTGCGTCGTCGTCAACATGGTGGACCGCCTGATCGCGGTGCGGGGGAGCGAGATCGTCGGCGAGATGCCGGTCGCGGCGCGGGGAAGAATCGGCTGAGACATCGACAGCGGTGTCAGCCCCCGAGACCGCGCAGCGTCTCCAGCAGCACCCGCACGGTCACGTCGGCGTCCTCGGTGGTGATGCTTTCGGCCGGGTTGTGGCTGATGCCGCCGCTGCAGCGCACGAACAGCATCGCCACCGGGCACAGCGCGGCGACCGCCATCGCGTCGTGGCCCGCGCCCGAGACCAGCCGGCGCGGCGCGATGCCGGCCTTGCCGAGGGCGGTCTCCAATGCGCCCATCAGCCTGGGATCGCAGGGCGTCGCGGGTGCATCGTGGGTGCGGCCGAGCGCGACGGTGACCTTGCGGCGCGCCGCGATCTCGCCGAGCCGACTCTCGATCTCAGTCTCCGCCGCCTTGCGGGTCGGGTCGTCGGGCGAGCGGACGTCGATGGTGAAACGGGTGGCCCCCGGCACCACGTTGACCGCGCCGGGCTTGGCCTCGATGGTGCCGACGGTCGCGACCAGTTCGCGTCGCGCGAGGGCGACCGCCTCGATCGCCAGCACCATCTCGGCGGCCGCCGCCAGCGCGTCGCGGCGCAATTCCATCGGCACCGTGCCCGCGTGCCCGGCCATGCCCTCGACCGTGACCGACATCCGCGTCGCGCCCGCGATCGCGGTGACGATGCCGAGCGGCAGCCCCTCGGCCTCCAGCACCGGCCCCTGCTCGATGTGCGCCTCGAGATAGCCGATCACGTCCTCGCGCCGCATGCGCGCGCTGGCCCATGCCGTGGGATCGCAGCCGAAGCCGCGCAAAGCGTCCGCGAGCACGATGCCGTCGCCGTCCTTGCTCTGGAGCACCGCCGGGTCGAGCGTGCCGGCGATGGCGCGCGACGACGACAGCGTCGCGGGGAAGCGGACGCCCTCCTCGTCGCCGAAGGCCACCACCTCGACCGCGAACGCCAACCGTTCCTTGCTGCGATGGAGCTCGTCGACCGCCGCAATTCCTGCCAGCACGCCGAGATTGCCGTCATACTTGCCGGCGTCGCGGACCGTGTCGATGTGCGAGCCGATGAGCAGCGCGGGCTGACCGGACAATGCCGCCTCGTAGCGGCCGACGACGGTGCCGAGCGCGTCCATCCTGACGCTCATGCCGGCCTCGCGCATCCAGTCGCCGACGAGCTCGGCCGCGCTCTCGTGGGCGGGAGACAGATACAGCCGCGTCAAGCCGCCGGGCTCGTCGGTCACGGCTGCCAGCGCATCCAGCCGCTGCATCAGGGCGCGGCCGAATTGGAGAGCGGAAGTCGTCTTGGGCACGGCGTGGTAGGCCTTCGATGCGAGGGAAAGCGACCAGCCCTTATAGGTCAGAGTGCCTCGGTGCGCACCCGCCTGCTGCGCTGCGAGACGCGCGGCTCTGTCAGCCGGAACGATCCTCGCCGACGTCCAGCGCGCGTGCGTCGATACGATCCTGCGCTCTCGCATGCAAGAATACGAGGCCCGCGATGGCGATGGCGGCGCCTTGAGCGGCTATGTAGAAGCCGAGCGGGTAGCCGAGGAACGTCAACAAATTCAATGCGGAAGCGTAAAGGGGGGCCAGCAGCGCGAGCACTGCCAGCAGCGCCAGCATGCTCCACATCAGCACCGTCGTCTTCAGCCAGAAGCGGTCGCGGGCGGGTCTGTGCATCGTGTCGCCTCCGATAGCCACCGACTTTCATCCAATGAACATCTGGCAGACGTTGGACGGGTTGGGAAGCAGCGTGAGACAGGCGCCTCGTCCTGCCGATTGGTCATGGCTCGCCGCGGCAATTCATGCTGTAGAGCCTGCGTATCCGAGGGGCGGTCTGTCCCTCCCTCGTCCCACGCGCGCGACGGATCGAGATGCAGCCAAGCCCGAGCCTCATTCTGCATCGCATTTACGGTTCGGCGCCCACGCTGCTGACGATGTGCGGGCTGTTCTGGGCGGGCAACGCCATCGCCAGCCGCCTCGCGGTCGGCGAGATCACGCCGCTGACCCTGGTCCAGCTGCGCTGGCTGTTCGTCATCGCGGTGCTGTGGCCGCTCTATGGCGCAGCCGTCCGTGCGCACTGGCCGCAGATCCGGCCGCGGATCGGTTGGATCTCGTCGATGGCGGTGCTCGGCCTCACCGGCTTCAACGTGCTGTTCTACGTCGCCGCGCACTCGACCACGGCCATCAACCTCGGCATCATCCAGGGCGCGATGCCGGCCTTCGTGATGCTCGGGGCCTTCGTCGCGCACGGCACGCGCGTGACGGCGGTGCAGATCGCGGGCGTGGCGATCACCATGCTCGGGGTCACCGTCGTCGCCACCCACGGTGCGCCGCAAGCCCTGCTGTCGGCGGTCTTCAATCGGGGCGACCTGTTGATGCTGATCGCCTGCGCGCTGTACGCCATCTACACGGTCGCCCTGCAGACGCGTCCGGTGATGCCGGGCCCTGTGTTCTTCACCCTGCTCGCGGTGGTGGCGGCGCTGTCGTCGGTGCCGCTGGTCGTGTACGAGGCCGCGACCACCGGGCTCGTGATGCCGTCGATGAAGGGCATCCTGCTCACGGTCTGGATCGCCATTTTTCCCTCGACGCTGGCGCAGCTGTTCATCATGCGCGGCGTCGAGCTGATCGGGCCGGGACGCGCGGGCGTCTACATCAACCTGGTGCCGGTGTTCACCGCGATCCTGGCGGTGAGCCTGATCGACGAACCGTTCGCGCGCTACCACGCCATCGCGCTCGCGCTGGTGCTGGCGGGGATTTTTTTGGCGCAACGCAAGGGCGCAGTTCCCAAATAGCTTGCCCGTTTCAGCGCCCCCCCGGCAGCACCAGCACTTGCGGCGGCACCGGCAGCTTGTCGCGGGACATGACGATGGTCGGCACCGGGTGCTGCCTGACGTCGAAAGTGCCGGCGATCTTCTCGATGAAGCGGTTGAGGGTATAGGTCGAGAAGTAGTGCATCGGGATCATCAGCGGCGCCTTCAGCTCTTTCAGCACCTCGATCATCCCGTCGAGGTCGAGGGTGTAGCTGCCGTCGACCGGCACCAGCACGATGTCCATCTGGCCAAGCTGGCCGAGCTGCTGCACCGTCAGCGTGTGATGCAGGTGCCCGAGATGGGCGATGCACAGGCCCGCCACCTCGAACACGAACACCGAGTTGCCGTAGACGTCGGCGCCGCCGGCATAGTCGCGGATGTTGGTCGGCACATTTCGGACGCGCACGTCGCCCTGCTTGACGTCGTGCAGGGCGGCTCCGCCGACCTCGCTCCAGCCACGCAGTACGTGTCGGATGCCGGGATCGGGGAACTCGGTGTAGTGGGTGTTGTGCGCCCGGTTCATGGTG
>CAMDBL010000048.1 GCA_945889015.1 Devosia equisanguinis | reverse complement strand
CGTCGAAGAAAACCGACAAACCGGACGCTGATTGACGCGGAACGTCAATCAAATCGCTTGCCAATGGCGCGGCCAGCGTCAATCATCACTTCGCTCGGCCGCCTCGTCTCATCCTGATTGACGCGCCGTTCTCATCCAGATTGTCGCGCTATAGACTTGTTGGCCATGACGCGAGATCCTTCATCAGGTGATGCCAGGAAGTGATGCCAAGACCTATTGCAGCCAGTGTGCCAAGCCGAATTCGGACGGCGAATTTTGAATTCAACGCACTGATATATCGATATTTTTTCACTTTGTGCCGACAAGACTCACACGATCGCTCATCCTTTCATTCTTACGATTTGGTATACGGATTTATCTTATTATATAAGAATATCACCGCGCGGCCCTGAGGCACACACATGAAACCGCTCGTCGTCATCGGCTTCCTCGGCACCACCCTCGATATCGGCAAGGGCCCCGACCGCTGGGACCGCTGGCGGCCGACGGTGGCGCTTTGCCAGCACGAGGACCTGCTCGTCACGCGTATGGAGATGATCCACGCCCGCCAGCACACGAGACTCGCCGGCGCCATCACCGGCGACATCGCCCAGGTCTCGCCGGAGACCGACGTGCGCCGCCACGCGATGGACCTCGCCGATCCCTGGGACTTCGAGGAGGTCTATGGCGCGCTGCACGATTTCGCCCGCGCCTATGCCTTCGATCCGGAGGCCGAGGACTATCTCGTCCACATCACCACCGGCACCCACGTCGCCCAGATCTGCTGGTTCCTGCTGACCGAGGCGCGCGTGATCCCGGCCCGCCTCGTCCAGACCATGCCGGCCAAGCGCCGCCACGCGGGTCCGGCCGGCACCTACGGCATTATCGACCTCGACCTCTCCCGCTACGACCGCATCGCCACCCGCTTCCGCGCCGAGCAGAAGGAGGCGGCCTCGTTCCTGAAGTCGGGCATCGAGACCAGAAGCGCGTTGTTCAACCGGACGATCGACCGGATCGAGCAGGTGGCGGTCCGCTCCCGGGCGCCGATCCTGCTCACCGGTCCAACGGGAGCCGGCAAGTCGCACCTCGCCCGCCGCATCTATGAATTGAAGCACGCCCGCCACAAGCTGAAGGGGCCGTTCGTCGAGGTGAATTGCGCCACGCTGCGCGGCGACGGTGCCATGTCCGCGCTGTTCGGCCATGTCAAAGGCGCGTTCACCGGCGCCATGGCCGACCGCGCCGGTCTGCTGCGGCAGGCCAACGGCGGCATCCTGTTCCTCGACGAGATCGGCGAGCTCGGCCTCGACGAGCAGGCGATGATCCTGCGCGCGATCGAGGACAAGCGCTTCCTGCCTGTCGGCTCCGACAAGGAGGTGGGTAGCGAGTTCCAACTGATCGCCGGCACCAATCGCGATCTCGCCCGCGCCGTCGCCGAAGGCCGCTTCCGCGAGGATCTCATGGCGCGGCTGAACCTGTGGACGTTTACCCTCCCAGGCCTCAAGGAGCGGCGCGAGGATATTGCTCCCAACCTCGATTTCGAGCTTGCCCGACATGCTCAGGCGACCGGCGAAAGCGTCACCTTCAACAAGGAGGCGCGCGAGGCCTACCTGCGATTCGCGACCTCGCCCGAGGCCGCCTGGAGCGCCAATTTCCGCGACCTCGGCGCATCGGTGACGCGGATGGCGACGCTGGCGGCAGCCGGACGCATCGGTGCGGACGACGTGAAGGAGGAGATCGGCCGGCTCGAAGCGGCCTGGCGGCGGGAGACGGCGCCACCCGGCGACGATCTGCTGGCCGAGCTTTTCGGAGCCGACCGCCTCGCGGCGATCGATCTGTTCGACCGTGTGCAGCTCGCCGCGGTGGTGCGCGTGTGCCGGGAGTCCAGATCGCTGAGCGCAGCCGGCCGGACCCTGTTTGCGGCGTCCCGCGCGGCCAAGGCGTCGACCAACGACGCCGACCGGTTGAAGAAGTATCTCGCCCGCTTCGGCCTTCTCTGGGACCAGATCAGCTTGTCTTGACGTTCTGCGCCGCTCGCGCCCCTCGGCCGGGGATCAGGCAGTGACCGAGCACCGCCGCCACGGCCGTCTGCCAGGGCACCAGCAGCACGGCGGCGCTGTCGTAGTTGTGCGTGAGCCCCAGCAGCAGGCCGAGCACCGCGCCAGTGACGACGAATGCGGTGACGCAACCCGTTGTCCGCATGCGATCGACGTTTGCAGCAACCCCGGCCCAGGTGATCAGCGCGCCCAGCGCGCCAGCGGCGAGCCCGCACGCATAGAGGGTCAGTGCCGGTGGGAGCGGCGTCGGCTTCAGCCAGCTGTCCTCCATCTGCAGGGCCAGGTTGACCGCGAGCTCCCACCCCACCCAGGTTCCGATCAACGCAACCGCGGCCGCCCACCCGCTGCGCTGCCCCCACTGCCACGTGCCGAGCGCCACCACCCCGCCGAACCAGACGCCGGCCAGCACGAGATGCAGGCCGAGACGGGGCGCCTCGCCCCATCCGGGCCCTGGAACCAACGTTCCGAGCGTCGCGGACAGCAACGCCAGTGGACACAGCAGCACGGCGGGATGCCTCATCGTCACACGCGCTCCTGATCGGATCGTCCCCCCGACACATCGGTGCATCGGGGCGCGGCTGACAACACGATCTTGGATCAAGCAGCGGCATCGACCGGTATCGAGGCTGCGGCCTGGGATGGTCCGGCCGTGCTCACGCCCTGATTCTGGCCTGATCCTCGCCTGATACTGGGGGCCCTGCGGATCTGTTGACGGCGGGGAGCAACAGTTGCGATGGCGATTGTCGAACACCGTCTAGGATGCCAGAACGGGATCGAGCTTCGCGATGACCGCCGGCATACGGGGGAAGCCATGCTGCCGACCACCAAATCATTTTGGCTTCTACTGGGCATACTTTGCGCGTCGATCCCGCTTTCGACCGCACCCGCGCTGGCGCAGAACCTCGCGGCCAAGGATGCCGGCGTCGCACCTGAGACCGCCGAGGTCGATGCCGCGCCATCGCCGGAGTCCGGCGCGCCCGATCCGCTCACACCGAAGCAGGTGGACGGCCCTGCTCCGCTCGCCCCTGGCGCACCGCCGGCCGCCGCCGAATTCGCACACGCCCCGGACGGCTCGGCCGCCGACCAGATCATCGTCCTCGCCCGCCAGCGGCTCGCCACGCAGGGCGCTTCCAAGACCGTGCATCGCGACGACGCGGCCGCCCTGCAAGCCTACTACGACGCGGCCTCGAAGCCGGTCTGGACCGCCACCGACGGTCTCACCGACCGCGGCAAAGCCGCTCTCGCCGAGCTCGGCAAGGCCGAGGACTTCGGACTCAAGGCCTCGGCCTTCGAGCTGCCGCTGCTGACCGAGACCACGCCCACACCCGACGCATTGGCCGAGGCCGAGTTGAAGCTGGCCCTCGCCGTGCTCAAATATGCGCGCCACGCCCGCGGCGGACGGTTCGATCCCTCATCCATCAGCCGCAAATTCGATCAGCGCCCGGTCGTCTTCGAGCCGAAGTCGGTGCTGCAGGCGATTGCCGCCACGGATGCGGCCGACGCCTATCTGCGCAGCCTGCATCCCAAGCATCCCCAATTCGACAAGCTGCGCCAGGCCTTGCTCGCCGCCCGCGCGGCGAAGGTCGAGGGCACACCGGCCGCGAAGGGCGCACCCAGCATTGCCCAGATCGTCGCCAACATGGAGCGCTGGCGCTGGATGCCGCCGGACCTCGGCACGTTCTACGTGTGGGACAGCATCCCCGAGCAGATGACCTACGTCTTTGACGGCGGCCGGCAGGTGCTGGCCGAGAAGATCGTCGTCGGCAAGCTGTCGAGTCCGACGCCGATCTTTTCCGCCGACATGCTGCTCGTCATTTTCCATCCCTCCTGGGGCGTGCCGCCGGGCATGAAGTCGAACGAGCTTTGGCCGCAGCTTCGTGCCACCGGCGGTGGCGGCTGGTTCTCGTCGAAGCCTCTGGCGTCCTCGGTGTTGCAGTCGCATGGCCTGCGCGTCACGCGCGGCGGTGTCCCCGTCAATCCGGACTCGGTCCAATGGAATGCGGTCGACATCCGCAGCTTCGAGTTCGAGCAGCCGCCCGGCCCCACGAACGTGCTTGGCGCGGTCAAATTCCGTTTTCCCAACCGCCATGACGTCTACATGCACGACACGCCGGAGCGGCACCTGTTCGGCGGCGCCGTGCGCGCCTTCAGCCATGGCTGCATGCGTGTGCAGAACCCGATGCGGCTCGCCGAGGTGCTGCTCGCCAAGGACAAGGGCTGGTCGAGCGAGCGCGTCAAGCAGGCGCAGCGCGGCGGCGAGGTGAAATTGACGACGCCGATTCCCGTGCATGTCACCTATTTCACCGTCACCGTCGACGATGCCGGCGCGGTCCATGCCAAACCAGACCTCTACGGATTGGACGCTCGTGTGGTGGCGGCGATCGAGGGCCGCGAGGTCAACCAGATCACGACCTCGTCGATCTCGCCCCGCGGCGACGCGACGGCCAGGACAGTAGCGACCAGGCCGCGCAAGCCGCGAACCGCACAGAAAAGCGAGCCGCAGCCGTCCTGGACCCCGCCATCGACTCTTTTCGGCAACTATTGAGCAGAAAGCAGCCCACCCGATGCCCACATCTCCCCTCGTCTCCACCGTCTGGCTCGCCGACCACCTCGGCGATGCCGACATCCGCCTGCTGGAGATCTGCTCGACGCCGGATCTGGCCGTCTATACGAAGGGCCACATCCCCGGCGCGCAGGGCGTGTACTGGAAGACGGCCTGCTGGCACGAGACCGATCGCGAGTTCATTTCACCCGCGGCGATGGCGAAGCAGCTGGGCGCTCTGGGAATCGGCCCCGGCCACACCCTGGTGCTTTACGGCGATCCCGTTCAGTACGGCACCTACGCCTATTGGGCCTTCACGATGGCCGGCCACCCCACGATCAAGGTCGTCGACGGCAGCCGCAAGCGCTGGCTCGCCGAGGGCCGCGCCATGACCACCGACACGGTCGAGCGCGCACCCCTGGCCTATCCTGTGCCCACCGGCGACAGCTCGATGCGCGTCGGCCGCCGCGATGTCCGCGACAAGCTGAAGGCGCCGGGCCGCATCCTGCTCGACGTACGCTCCGATGAGGAGTTCACCGGCAAGCGCGTGATCGAATACTCGTCCGCGTTCGATCACGGGGCGGAGCGCTTCGGCCGCATCCCCGGCGCGGTCAACATGTACTTCCGCCAGATCGCCAACGACGACGACACCTACAAGTCCGCCGCCGACATCGCCGCAGCCCTCGCCCGGGCGGGCATACCCGCCGGCACCAAGGACGAGATCGTCGTCTATTGCAGGCTCAGCCACCGCGCCACGTTCGTCTGGTTCGCGATGACGCACATCCTGGGCATGACGAACGTCAAGATCTACGACGGCTCCTGGACCGAGTGGGGCTCGATCGTCGGCTATCCGATCGAAAAATAGCCCCCTATCGCTTCCTGTCCGGGTGAAACCACAGCCCGGCGAAGATGTCGCGCTCGAGCCTGCGGCCGGCGTCGCGACCGTTGTCGGCGAGCTCGCGGATCACGCGCTTGACGCCGCCGACACTGCGCCGCGTGGCCCCTTCGAACTGCGCGAGGAAGGCGACGGCGGCCACCGTCGCGTCACTGTCGGTCAGCTCGTCGACGGCACCGAGTGCCAAAGCCTCCTCGCCCGTGAAACGGCGTCCCGACAACATGATGCGCTTGGCGTTCGCCCGCCCGCAGATCGCCAGCAGCCGCTCGGCGGCATACCAGCCGGGCATGATGCCCATCCGCACCTGCGGCAGCGACAGCGTGACGTCGCGCCGCGCGATGCGGAAGTCGCAGGCAAGTGCCAGCTCGACGCCGCCGCCGATGGCGACCCCGTTGATGGCGGCGACCGTCGGCACGTCCATCATGTCGAGCTCGTCGAGAACGGCACGGGCATCGTCGAACACCGGATCGAGTTCGGCCGCCTCGGTGTAGCCCGCATACGCCTTGACGTCGCCGCCGCTGCAGAAGTGGCGCGTGCCGGACCCCGTGACGACGAGACCCGCGATCGCTTGATCCTGCCGGATGGCCGCGAGATGAGCGCGGAACTGAGCGACCGCCGCTGGACCGAACGCATTCGCCGCCTGCGGCCGATCGATAGTCAATATGGCGACGGCGCCCTGCCGGTCGATGCGGACGTCGGGCGCGGCGGGCGCGGGGGTGGGCATCGGCTCTGGCATAGGGTGTCCGGCATCCTGGGCGGCCTCGATGCGCTGACTATGCCACGCCGAGCACCACCCAAGAAGGGCCGTACCGCCTCTGAGTTGCAGAGACTACGCGCGCTTGTGCTCGTCGAACAGCGCGCTGTTCGGGCAGAACGCGTTGGGGTCCGCGCCTTCAGCCTTGCCGGCGAGCCAGGACTCGCACGTGCCGACCTTGCCGCAGCGTGCGCAGGTCCTCGCCGCTTCGACGAGGTCGAGCCCGAGCCTGCTCTCGGCGAGCGCGACGGCATCGACGCCCATCCGCTCCATCATCTCGCCCATCCGCTGCTCGGGCTGCCGCCGGTTGAAGATTCCGAATGCCATCTGAAGTCCCTCTCGCGATCGAATGGGGTGAGAATGTGCGCACCCGGCATCGGCAACCTTGATGCACGTCAACGGACCGTGGCCGGCCGGCTGCGCCCCAGGCGACGGGTATGCTGCGGGCGGGCTCCAACTTCCCCTTGCAAATCAGCCCCGTCTTTGGCTTAGTGCGCACCAGTCGCAGCCACAGGCAGACGTATCCCGTCCATGTCGACGACGACCGCCAGCGCCGCTCTCGACCTGATCCGTGCGCCCCACACGGACAGCGCGTTGCCGTGCGCGCCGCTGCCGCTGCTGATTGGCTCCCTGCCGATTCCAGGTCTGCTCCTTAGCTGCCCCTGAGCCTCGGCAGTCCCGCGCGTCGCGCCGGGACGGGCGCTCAGGGGATGTGCTGACCCAGACCGAACCAGAGGCCCCGCCGGCCGCACTGCGTAGCTCAGCGCCGGCCCCGATTTCCAAGGACTGATGCCATGACCACCGACACCGCCCAGGCACAAGCGTCGGCCGATCGCGTTTTGATCTTCGATACCACCTTGCGCGACGGCGAGCAGTGCCCCGGCGCCACCATGACGTTCGAGGAAAAGCTCGAGGTCGCCGACTTCCTCGACGCGATGGGCGTCGACATCATCGAGGCCGGCTTTCCGATCGCCTCCGAGGGTGACTTCGAGGCCGTCGCCGCCGTCGCCAAGCGCGTCAAGCGCGCGGTCGTGGCCGGTCTGGCGCGCGCCGGCGACAACGACATCGACCGGGCCGGCGAGGCGGTGAAGCACGCAAAGTTCCCGCGTATCCACACGTTCCTGTCCACCTCGCCCGTGCACATGAAGTGGAAGCTGCAGAAGACGCCCGAGGAGGTGCTGGCGATGGTCGCGCGCTCGGTCACGCGCGCCCGCAACCTCGTCGACGACGTCGAATGGTCGGCGGAGGACGGCACCCGTACCGAGATCGATTTTCTCTGCAAGTGCGTGGAAACCGCGATCAAGGCCGGCGCCACCACCATCAACCTGCCCGATACCGTCGGCTACACCACGCCGGACGAGTACTTCGCCATGTTCAAGACCGTGCGCGAGCGTGTGCCTAATTCCGACAAGGCCGTGTTCTCCGTTCACTGTCACAACGACCTCGGCTTGGCCGTCGCCAACACGCTCGCGGGCGTGCGCGGTGGCGCGCGGCAGATCGAGTGCACCATCAACGGCATCGGCGAGCGCGCCGGCAACGCGGCGCTGGAAGAGGTCGTGATGGCGATCAAGACTCGCAACGACGTGCTGCCGTATGCGACCGGCATCGACGCCACCATGCTGTCGCGCGCCTCCAAGCTCGTCGCCGCCGCCACCAACTTCCCGGTCCAGTACAACAAGGCGATCGTCGGCCGGAACGCCTTCGCGCACGAGAGCGGCATCCATCAGGACGGCATGCTCAAGCACACCCAGACCTACGAGATCATGACGCCGGAATCGGTCGGCATGGGCAAGACCTCGCTGGTGATGGGCAAGCATTCGGGGCGCAATGCCTTCCGCAGCAAGCTGAAGGAATTGGGCTACGAGCTCGGCGACAACCAGCTCGAGGACGCCTTCAACCGCTTCAAGGCATTGGCCGACCGCAAGAAGCATGTCTACGACGAGGACATCGAGGCGCTGGTCGACGAGGGCATGGCGCACGCCCACGACCGCATGAAGGTCGTCGCGCTGACCGTCATCGCCGGCACGATGGGCCCGCAATCGGCAACGCTGACGCTCGACATCGACGGCAAACAGCACACGGTGCAGTCGACCGGCAACGGCCCGGTCGATGCGACCTTCAACGCCATCAAGGCGCTGGTGCCGCACGAGGCCAAGCTGCAGCTCTACCAGGTCAGCGCCGTCACCGAGGGCACCGACGCGCAGGCCGAGGTGTCGGTGCGGCTCGAGGAAGGCGGCCGCGCGGTGACCGGCAAAGGCCACGACACCGACACGCTGGTCGCATCCGCGCGGGCTTACTTGGCGTCGCTCAACAAGCTGATGGTCAAGCGCCAGAAGATCGCCGGCGCGCAGCAGGCACCGTGATGACGTAGGTCGGAGCGAGGGCGGCCCTGCACGTGCCGCCCGAGGTCCGACGTCAGCGCAGTGCGCCGGGAATGTCGGACCTCGCTTGCGCTCGCTCCGACTTACGATGCCATGCTCGAAGGCGTCCCCGGCGACGCCATCAGAGCAAGGTGAAGTGGCGGGTTGTATGACCCCGGCACTCGAGTTCGTCTCGCCCGCGAAATCGCGTCCTGAAGACAGTCACGAAGCGCTCACCTCGGCATCCTGCCGCGCTTTTTTTCCTGGATCGTTACCGCAAGCCCCCACGCCCCCGGCAAATCCGGGCTTATCGCCGTTCAAGCGATACTGTTATGGGCCCTTGTGTCCGTTGGCGGATGCGGCGAAACAGGCTATGATCACAAAAGCTTAACTCCGAGTGCGGCTAGCAGCCGGAGGTTGCTGGAATAGCGAGCGTGAGCATGTTCGGGCCGGCCCTGCGGGGCCGCGCTTGGCGTGCTGCTTCTCACCAGAACACAACGGACGCCGGCGCACCGCCGGAGCACGAGGACGGGACCCACGATGTTGCCTGTGACCGATGTCTTCTCCGACGACATCGCCATCGATCTCGGCACGGCGAACACACTGGTCTCGGTCAAGGGCCGCGGCGTGATCATCGACGAGCCGTCGGTGGTCGCGATCCGCTCCAAGGGCGGCCTGCGCGAGGTGCTGGCCGTCGGCGAGAAGGCCAAGCAGATGGTCGGCCGCACGCCCGAGAGCATGGAGACGATCCGTCCGCTGCGCGACGGCGTCATCGCCGACTTCATCGCCACCGAGGAGATGCTGCGCCAGTTCATCAAGCGCGCCAAGACCATGCTCGGCTTCCGCCGCCCGCGCATCCTGATCTGCGTGCCGGCCGGCGCCACCCCGGTCGAGCGGCGCGCGGTGTATGAGACGGCCGTCTCTGCGGGCTCACGCCGCGTCTACCTGATCGAGGAGCCGGTCGCGGCCGCCATCGGCGCCGGCCTCGCCATCGACGAGCCGTTCGGATCAATGGTGGTCGACATCGGCGGCGGCACCACGGACATCGCGGTCCTTTCGCTCGGCGATGTCGTGGAGGCACGCTCGCTCAAGGTTGCTGGCAATGCGTTCGACGAGGCGATCGTGCGCTTCGTGCGTCGCCGCCACCAGCTTCTGATCGGCGAGACGAGCGCTGAGCGCATCAAGATCGAGGCAGGCTCCGCGCTGCGCGACGACGGCGGCGGCCGCGATGCCGAGATCCACATCAAGGGCCGGGATCTGAGGCAAGGCAAGCTCAAGAGCATCGTGTTGACGCCGGCCGACGTCGCCGAGGCGCTGTCCGATCCGATCGAGCAGATGGCCGAGTTCGTCCAGCGCTCGATCGAGGATCTGCCGCCGGAGGTTTCGACCGACATCCTGACCCGCGGCATCTACATGACCGGAGGCGGCGCGCTGCTCGACGGCCTCGCCGAGGAGCTGGAGCGCCGCGTCGGCGTCAAATGCATCGTCGCCGAAGATCCGCTGCTGTGCGTCATCAAGGGCTCGGCGATGGTGCTCGACGAACTCTCCAAGCGCGAACATCTGTTGATCAAGCCGTGAGCACGCACCACGCGAACGTACGACCTGAAAGACGGGGTGAATGGGTAGGTTGAGGGACGACATCTACGCGCGACGGCCGGCCGGGGCACCGGGGGGCAGGCGTGCGAGCTTCACGGCACTCGCGCTGATGATCGTCAGCGTCGGATTGCTGGTGCTGAGCTGGGTCGATCACAGCGGCTTGAAGACATTGCGCTGGCGGACCGCAGAGCTGTTCGCTCCCATGCTGTCGGCCATCGCCGTTCCGCTGGGCCAGCCGCCAGATCGCCGCTCAACGGGATCTGTCGGAGGAAAACACCCGGCTGCGAAATGAGAACCAGAAGCTGGCCGGCTGGGAGGCACGCGCCCGCGACCTCGATCAGCGCATCGCCGCGCTCCAAACACTGGCCAAGGTCGTGGTCCAGACCCAGACACCATTCGTCACCGGCCGCGTCATCGCAGACTCGAGCGGCCCATTCGTGCGTGCCGCCATCCTCGACGCCGGACGCGAGAGCAACATGCGTAGCGGCAATCCCGTGATCGCTGCGGAAGGCCTCGTCGGCCGCGTCCTGGAGACGGGCAAGAGAGCCTCGCGCGTGCTGCTGCTGACGGATTCCTCGAGCCGGATCCCGGTCGCCATCGGCGAACGCGGCGTGCGCGCGATTCTCGCCGGCGACAACGGGCCGAGCCCGCGCGTCCTCATGCTACCCGCCGATGCTCGGCTCGCGGCAGGCGAGGAGGTCACGACTTCCGGCGTCGGCGGCATTTTCCCGCGCGGCCTCCGCATCGGCCGGATCATCGCGGATATGGGAAACGGCTATCGCGTCGAGCCTCACGCCCGCCTCGACGATCTCGACTACGTCAGTGTGCTGTTGACAGAGGCCAACGGCATCGACGTCTCCGACGAAACACGCTCGCCGCCGATCGACGCACGCAGCCGCCGCGCGCAGATCCGCGGCGACGCCGACGAGCGCTGAAGCGGACCGGAGGGGGCAGGCAGCATGCGCGATCTGATCCGACTGGTGCCGGCGATCCTCGTCGTACTGACGTTGACACTGATCGCGGCGGCGCCCTGGGGCATCGGTGCGCATTCGCGCTTCGTCTTACCGCTCCTGCCACTGCTGGCGATCGTGCACCTCGCCGTACGGCGTCCCGAGACGATGCCCGCCGGCCTCGTATTCGCCGCTGGCCTGATGCTGGACGTGCTGACGCACGGCCCGCTCGGTTACTGGCCGCTGGTGTTTCTCGCCGGCCACCTCGCCGCCCTCAATCTGTCGCAGCGCTCCCGCGAGACGATGCCCCGGCGCATGGTGTGGGTCGCAGCGGTGTTGGCGGTGGTGGTGCTGGTCGAGTGGTTGGTGTCCTCGCTCTATTTCATGCAGCCCGCCGCCTGGAAGCCGATCGCCGGCGCCGCATTGATCGCGGTCGTCGCCTATCCGCTGCTGGCGCTGATCCTCGATGGTCTCTCCCTGCAGGACCGCGGCCGCCGCCCGCTGCAGCTCGAGCGCAGGAGCTAGCTGGATGTTCGTCCGCGATGCCGACGACCAGGAGCAGCGGCGCCGCTTCACGCGGCGAGCGCTGATCGTCGGCGCGGGTCAGCTCGGCGCGCTGGGATTGCTCGTCGGCCGGCTCTACCAACTCCAGGTGATGGATCAGGACCGCTACGCACTCCTCGCCGACGACAACCGCCTGGCCTCGCAGGTGATCGCCTCGGAGCGCGGACGCATCCTCGATCGTGCCGGCACCGTGCTCGCCGACAACATCCAGGGCTACCGCGTCGGCATCGTGCCCGCCCGCACCAGCGATCTGAAAAGCCTGCTGCAGCGGCTGGCGCGGATCATTCCGCTGCCCGCAGACGAGCAGGAAAAGCTGCTGCAACGCGCCCGCCGCCAGCCCAAGACCGCGACGCTTGTCGTCAACGCGGACATCACGTTCGAGCAGGTCGCCGAGATCGGCCTCAACACGCCGTACCTGCCGGGCGTCGAGACCGACATCGCATGGCGCCGCCGCACGTTCCATGGCCGCGACATCGGCTTCATCACCGGCATCGTCGGCGCCATCGAGCGGCCAGCGCTCGACGACGATCCGGTGGTCAGGCTGCCGGGGTTCAGGATCGGCAAGTCCGGCGTCGAGCGCGCGATGGAGACGGAGCTGCGCGGCCGCCCTGGACAGGTCCGCCAGGAAGTCGATGCCCGCGGCCGCATCGTGCGCACACTGGAGCAGAAGCCGGCGCAGGCCGGGCGCGACATCAGCCTGACGATCGAGGTCGGGCTGCAGGCCGAGGCGATGGCGCGGCTGCGCCAGGAGCGGCGGGCGGCACTGGTCGCACTCGACGTCACCGGCGGCGAGATCCTGGCGATGTGCTCGCAGCCGGTCGATGATCCCGGCGAATTGGTCACCGGCGAGGCGCAGCAGTCGCCGCCGGGTGGCGACGACCCGATGATGAACCGCGCCATCCAGGGGCTCTACCCTCCGGGCTCCACCTTCAAGATGGTGACCGCCCTCGCCGCCCTCGACATGGGGCGCGCCGACCTCAGGGAGCGCATCGACTGCGACGGCGACTATGTCTACGCCGACCAGACCTACCGTTGCTGGAAGCGCCGCGGACACGGTCGCTGCGACCTGCACCGGGCGCTGCGCGAATCCTGTGACTGCTATTTCTACGAACTCGCCCGCCGCACCGGCATCGACGCGCTTTCGGCGATGGCGCGCCGCCTCGGGTTCGGCCAGACCTTCGAGTGTGGGATCGCCCAGCAGAGATCCGGGCTGATCCCGACCCCGGACTGGAAGCGGGCCCGCTTCGGCAAACCCTGGCACGGCGGTGAGACCATCCTCGCCGGGATCGGCCAGGGCTTCGTGTTGACCACACCACTCCAGCTCGCGGTGATGACGGCACGGCTCGCCACCGGCATGGCCGTCGAGCCGACGCTGATCCGCCGCGACACGGGTAAGCCGCAGCCGCTCGGCCTGCAACCTCAATGGCTCGACGCGATCCGTCGCGGTCTCGCCGCCGTGGTCAACGAGGAAGGTGGCACCGGCCACAGCGCGCAGCTTTCCGATGCCGCGCTGCAGGGCATCAGGGTCGCGGGCAAGACCGGCACGTCGCAGGTACACCGCGCGTCCACCGACCGAGCCAGCGCCGACCTGAAGTGGGAAGAGCGTGACCACTCGCTGTTCGTCGCCTACGCGCCGGCGGAGAAACCCAGCTATGCCGTCGCCGTCGTCGTCGAGCACGGCGGCAGCGGCTCGACGTCGGCAGCCCCACTCGCCCGCGACGTGCTCGAGATGGTGCTGAAGCGCGATCCCGGTGGGCGCCACACCGCGACGACGCCGGAGCCGAACGCGCCCCCGCCAACACCGCTCAAGTCCGGCCGGGGACGGCAACCGTCATGACCTTTCGCGCCGTCGTGCTGCCGAGATCGCGCGCGCTCGCCGAGCAACTCCTACGCGTGCCCTGGCCGATCCTGCTGGTCGCGGCGGCCATCGCCGGCTGCGGCGCCGTCGCGCTCTATTCCGTCGCCGGCGGCTCGCTGCATCCCTGGGCCGAGCGCCACGTGCTGCGCTTCCTGATCGCCGCCGGCATTGCCCTCGCCATCGCGCTGATCCCGATCCGCACGTGGATCGCGGCCGCCTATCCCCTCTATCTAATGGCGCTCGTGCTCTTGGCTCTGGTGCCGCTGCTCGGCGTCGACGCGCTCGGCGCACGGCGCTGGCTCAGTCTCGGCGGTTTCAGCCTGCAACCCTCCGAGATCATGAAGCTGGCGCTGATCCTGGCCCTCGCCCGCTATTATCACTGGCTGCCAGCCACCAAGCGTTCACGGCCGCAGTGGGTGGTGCTTCCTCTGGCGATGGTCGCAGTACCGATGCTGCTGACGCTGCGCCAGCCCGACCTTGGAACCGCCATCCTGCTTGCCACGATCGGCCTCGGCATCGTGTTCCTGGCCGGTGTCTCGCCGCTGTATTTCATCGCCGGTGCCGCCGGCATCGCCGTCGCCTGGCCCTATGCCCTGGCGCGCCTGCACGATTATCAGCGCCGCCGCATCGAGATCTTCCTCGACCCGGATCAGGATCCGCTCGGCGCGGGCTACCACATCACCCAGTCGAAGATCGCGGTGGGCTCGGGCGGCACCGAGGGGAAGGGGTTTTTGCAGGGAACGCAGAGCCAGCTCGACTTCGTTCCCGAGAAGCACACCGACTTCATCTTCACGATGATCGGCGAGGAATGGGGGTTCTCCGGCAGCCTCGCCCTGCTCTGCCTGTATGGCATTCTGCTCGGCCTTTTGCTTTGGATCGCCTTCTCCTGCCGCCACCAGTTCGGACGGTTGCTGATCTCCGGCGCAGCGTTGATGATCTTCGTCTATCTGTTCATCAACATCGCGATGGTCGCGGGGCTGGTGCCCGTGGTCGGCATCCCGCTGCCACTCGTCTCCTACGGCGGCACCTCGATGTTCGTCGTACTGTTGGCGCTCGGTCTGGCGATGGGCGCGCACGTCCACCGCGACGAGTTGCTCAGGCCCGAGGATACCGGCGCGTGGTGGTGAGGGGCGTCACCCCTTGCCGAAGAACACCACGGCCGCGCCGGCAGCGATCAGGCTGAAGCCGACGAGATGGTTCCAGCCGAGACTCTCCTTCAGGAACAGCACGGAGAAGGCGCTGAACACGACCAGCGTGATCACCTCCTGCATCGTCTTCAGCTGAGCCGCCGTATAGACTTCATGTCCCCAACGATTGGCGGGGACGGCGAAACAATATTCGATCAGCGCGATGCCCCACGACACCAGCACCACGACCAGCAACGGCCGGTCCTTGTAGCCGAGGTGGCCATACCAGGCGAAGGTCATGAAAACATTGGAAGCCAGCAACATCATCACCGGCAGCAGATAGGTCGAGATGGGCATGGGAGGGTCCCGCGCAATTGAGGTCGCAGCCAGTAAACCTCGCCCGTGGCCGATGTCGATGCCCAACGGCGCACGCGGTGCGTGGAGCACGGACTTGCCCGCGGCGCGGCCAACGGGTAGGCCGTGACCATGACCCGTCTTCGTGCCGATCTCCTGCTCGTCGCCAGTGCCGCCGTGTGGGGGCTCGCCTTCGTCTATCAAAAGACGGCGATGGACCATGTGGGACCCCTGACCTTCATCGCCTGCCGCGGGCTCGTGGCGGCGGCAGCGCTTTGGCCACTCGCCGCGATGGAGGCCAAACGGACGGCGCCGGGGGATCGGGCGCTGTTGTGGCGGATCAGCACGTACGCCGGCATCGCCTTCCTGGTGGCGGCCGTGTTGCAGCAGACCGGCATCGTCACCGCCAGCGTCACCAACTCGGGCTTCCTCACCGCGCTCTACGTCGTGTTCGTGCCGTTCATCGCCTGGGCCTGGCACCGCAAGGCACCCGGCGCCGTTGTGTGGCCGGCTGTCGTGTTGTCCTTCACGGGCACCTGGCTGCTGGGGGGCGGCTCGCTGTCGGGCCTCGGCACCGGTGATCTGCTGGTCGCCGCGTCGGCCGTGTTCTGGGCCGCGCACGTCGTCATCCTCGGCGTCTCCGGGAGGCTCGCGCGCCCGGTGACTCTGACCGCGTTGCAGTTCCTCTTCGTCGGGGGCCTGGCGCTCGCCGCCGCTATCGTCCTCGAACGTCCGAGCCTCGCCGGCGTCACTGCGGTGTGGAAGGAGATCGCCTTCGTCGGCCTGCTGTCGAGCGCGCTGACGTTCACGCTGCTCGCCGTCGCGCTTAGGCATACGCCGCCATCCGAGGCAGCCGTCCTGGTCAGCCTCGAGACGGTGTTCGCAGCCCTCGCGGGCGCGCTGCTGCTCGGGGACCGGCTGCCGCTGATCGGCTGGATCGGCGCGGGGATGATCTTCACCGCCACCCTCGTGGTGCAGCTCGGCGCCCACGTCACCAAGCCGAAACCCTGAGGCCGTCCGCGACTTGCGGCGCACGCAAGGGCAATGCGATAGAGGGGCCATGCCCAAGACGCCCCCCAAATCCCAACCTGCGCCGCCGCCGGCCACCTCCGTTCTCGGCCGGCTCGCCGTGTTGCCCGAAAGTCCCGAGGCGGCCGTGCTCGACCGCGTGCCCAATCCGCACGCCGACACCTGCTACGTCGCCCGCTTCACCGCGCCCGAGTTCACCTCGCTGTGCCCGGTGACCGGACAGCCGGACTTCGCCCACCTGGTGATCGACTACGTGCCCCGTGACTGGCTGGTCGAGTCGAAGTCGCTCAAGTTGTACCTCGCTTCCTTCCGCAATCACGGGGCCTTCCACGAGGATTGCACCGTCGCCATCGGCAAGCGGCTCGCAACCCTGCTGGCGCCGCACTTCCTCCGCATCGGCGGCTACTGGTATCCGCGCGGCGGCATCCCGATCGACGTGTTCTGGCAGACCGGCGAGCTGCCGCATGGCGTTTGGCTGCCCGACCAGGGCGTGGCGCCGTACCGGGGTCGTGGATAAAGTCCTCGGCGCGCCGGCTTGCCGCAAGACGCAATAAGCGAGAGTATCCCCCCGGACGGCAGTGCCCGCACCTCGTTTTCCGCAGGACGGAAATGTCTTGCACGCCCATCCGGCTCCAGGCATTTTGTGCCGACCGATATAAAAATGCAGCAGCGGAGGAAACACGCGATGTCGAATGCTTCGATCGACGCCAACGGCTACCCCATCGCCTTCATGACGGCCAAGGGC
This sequence comes from Devosia equisanguinis, assembly GCA_945889015.1. Lineage (GTDB taxonomy): Bacteria > Pseudomonadota > Alphaproteobacteria > Rhizobiales > Hyphomicrobiaceae > CAMDBL01. Next base: position 6,959 of record CAMDBL010000048.1, on the reverse strand, counting down.
GTCCGCCCGGGCATCGTCACCGGAACGCCCGCCAGCCAAGACACCATGCTGCTCGAGGTGCGCCAGGCCGGCGCTCACCAGAAGGAGAGCGTGGTCAGCGAAGGTGCCAGCGGCAGCTCCTGGCGAATGGCCTCCGACGAGGGTGTGCATCTGAAGGGCACCGACCTCGCGCCGTTTCCCCTCGGCTACTTCAACGCCGGGCTGCAGGCCGACCTCGCCGGCCGCATCGTCAAGCTCGCGGCGGCACGCGGCATCGAGGTCCGCGGGTTGTCGATGCGGCTCAAGAACGGCTATTCGCTCACCGGCTCGTTCTTCCAGGGCACCGGCGTCGGTGTCGGCGAATATTGCTCCGTCGACGTCGACCTCGACAGCACCGCCTCGCGCGATGCCGCCGGCGCGCTGGTCCGCGACGCCATCGCCGCCTCGCCATGCTTCGCCATGCTGACAGAGCCGCTCGACAACACGTTCGCGCTCTACGTCAACGGCCGGCGCCGGGCGGTCACCACACTCACCGCCTCGACGGGCGCCAATGCGGGTGATCCCTATCTCAAGTACACCAAGCTGCCGGCGCCGATCGCCAACGCGAGCACGCTGCCCAACCTCATCGTCAAGCTCGACGAGAAGCAGCCCGGCGAGCCGATCGCTGCGCCGATGGAAGGCAAGGTCATCCGCGAGGTCACGGGGTCTGGAGAGCTCGTCGACGGCAGCGGGCTCTATCGCTGCAAGACCGGTCTCAACCTGCCGGCGAGCTCCGTGTTCCAGTATCTCGCCGACGAGAGCGCGGCCGATCGCGCGCCATCGGGCCTGGCCCTGGCCACCGCCGGCATCGCCTACTGCTACATCACCCAGATCTGCCGCTATATCGAGGCGCAGAAGCTGCCCATCCACGGCGTGCGCCTGGTGCAGTCGTCTCCCTACGGCATAACGGCCGACGGGCGTGGCACTGCGGCGCCCTGCGATACGCATCTGTTCATGAACGGCGAGGCGGCGGAGGAAGCGTTCGAGACGCTGATGCGGGTCGCCGCCAACACCTGCTACCTGCACCAGACCATGATCCACCTGCCGAGGCTGATGGTCAGCGTCCGTCAGGGTGGCCAGACCGCTTGGACGACGGAAGCCGCGGCGGCGGAGTAACGGTCAGCGGAAATGACTGCCGGCGGCGGGCGTTGCGCGCCGTCGGCTCATTCGCAGCGGGCTTGCGTGCGGTCATAGCGGGCCTGCTCGGCCTTTACGCAGGCATCCCGCTCGGAAGCCGGCCGGCGGGCGCACAGTGCCTGCTGGTAGAGGTGCTTGGCTTTGCAAAACGCGCCCCCCAAGGCGGCCAGGGCAGGCACACCCGCCCCCGGCACCTCCGTCGGACCCTGCGTCGGACTTTGCGCGTGCCGCGTCATGTCGGAGCCGATGGTGGAGCAGATGAAGCGATCTCCCGCATCGAGCGCACCCGCACGCTGAAGCCGCTCGAGCACACTCGCCCGGTCGCCGGCGCTCGCCGCATGCCAGATCGGATCGCAGAACTCGATCTCGGCAGCCGATGCCGGCGCCGCACCGATCAGCGCCGTCCCGATCACCGCCCCCACCACGGTGAGACCGATTGCCGTCAGAACCCTCATGCTCGCTCCTTTTGCCGGCATCAGCCGGGACCGATGTCCTCGCATGCCGCCAGACTAGCTCGGAACAGCGGCCGCTGGCCACGCCTGCGGCGACCGTCGCGCTAGTATTGCTGCTCACGGAATCGACCGAGCAGCCGCGCATTGGGGCAATAATCGTCGGGAGGATCGGCAGCACGGCCGGCGAGCCAGTCCTCGTGCGCACGATCACAGCGCGCGGCGTTGCAGCAGGCGGTGCAGGCGGCGCGCACCTTGGCGAAATCGCCGCCGTGGCGGCTGCGCGCCAACTCCACCACATCGACGTCGAGACGATGCATCATCTGGCCCATGCGCCGGGCCCGTTCCTGAAATTGACCGAGCAGTTGTGTGATCATGGGCCGCCCTCGCAGCCGCCGCGCCGGATCTGACGCGAGGACAAATCTGCGATACGCGAGCACCCGGCGCCTTGACGGCCGTCAACCCCGAACGCGCCGAGTGTTGCGCCGCCGATCGCCGGCAGCCGGCCACTCGACCGGCTTCACAGGGACGCGCACGGCCCGCTCCGCGCACCAGATGTCGTGCTGCACCTGCAGGCCCAGCCAATACCGCGTGCCGTGTCCGAACGCTGCCCCGAGCCGCAATGCCAGATCGAGCGTGACCGGCACCCTCTCGGCCAGCAGTGCCGCGAGACGGCCGACGGAGATGCCGATGTGGCGCGCGAAGCAGGCGCGGCTCATGCCCAGCGCCGGCAGCAGATCCTCGCGCAGGATCTCGCCGGGGTGCGGCGGGGTGCGGCGGGGTGGTGGCGTCATCGAAAGTGACGTTACTCATGGCTGCATGCCGCGGATTTCACGGCCACTCCGAATGCTGTTTCGATCGGATCGAGCATCACCCGCGACCGGCGCAGCAGTAAGGCGCTGGTGGGCCAACTCCGTGTCTGGAAGCTGAACATGGTCTGCTATTGGCAAGATGTATTCAGGTTAACCACACATTAGCTACGTCCGCCTACGATTCTCGACGAAGGCCAGCTCGAAGCGCCGAGCACGCGAGGTCGGCCGCGGAGGGATACGCGTGGGGAGTGACGTGAAGAGCGGCGAAACCTGGCCTCCCCCTCCCTCCAAGCCCGGGGTGAGGAGGCTTCGGCGATGGTGGCCCTTGCCGCGCGGCGTCCGTCTCGGACTGATCGCTGGAGCCGGGATCGTCGCCACGCTCGCGGCCGGCTTCGGCTCGCTGCTGGTCTATTACACGCTGACGTTTCCTGATCCGCTGGCCCAGCGCCAGAAGGAGCGCGCCCCCGTCATCCGCATTCTCGCCCGCGACGGCCAGGTGCTCGCCGAACGCGGCGCCGCGCACGATTTCATGCCGCTCGACCTGCTGCCCGCGCATGTGATCCAGGCGGTCGTCGCCACCGAGGACCGCCGCTTCTTCCAGCACTGGGGCCTCGATCCGACCGGGCTGCTGCGCGCCGCGATGACCAACCTCAGGTCCGGGCGCTACACGCAGGGTGGCTCGACCATCACTCAGCAGCTCGCCAAGAACCTGTTCCTGTCGCCCGATCGCACCCTTGCCCGCAAGATCGAGGAGCTGGTGCTGGCGGTCTGGCTGGAAGTGCGCCTTTCCAAGCAGGATATCCTCGAGCTCTATCTCAATCGCGTCTATTTCGGCGGCGGCGCCTATGGCATCGAGGCGGCGGCGCAGCGCTATTTCGAGAAATCCGCCCGCGAGCTGACCTTTTCGGAGGCGGCCTTGATCGCCGGGCTGCTGAAGGCGCCGTCGAAATACTCTCCCTCCGCCAGCCCCGGCTTCGCCCGCAGTCGCGGCCGCGTCGTGCTCGCCAACATGCTCGCGGCCGGTGCGATCACCCAGGACCAGTTCCGCCGCAGCCTCGCCGAACGGATCCGCTTTGCCGATCCCACGACGGGGCGCGAGCAGGGCGGCACCGAATACATCGTCGACTTCGTGCTGGAGCGCCTGCCGCCACTGCTCGGCTCCGGTCATGCCGAGGTGGTGGTCGAGACCACGCTCGACGCCGCCTTTCAGCGCAAGGTCCAGGCCGTCGTGCAGCAGCATCTCGCCCGGAACGGCGAGACGATGCTCGCGAGTCAGGCCGCCGTCATCGTGCTCGACACCGACGGCGGCATCCGCGCCATGGTCGGCGGTCGCAACTATGCCGACAGCCAGTTCAACCGCGCGGTGAAGGCGCGACGCCAGCCGGGCTCGGCGTTCAAGCCGTTCGTCTACCTTGCGGCCCTGGAAAGCGGCATGACGCCCGACAGCGTCGCCTACGACCTGCCTCTCACCGTCGATGGCTGGAGCCCGCGCAACGACAACAGTGGGCACAGGGGCGCGATGCCGTTGCGGCAAGCGCTGGCGCAATCCGTCAACACCATCGCCGTGCGCCTGCTTCTCGACGTCGGCGCCGGGCGCGTGGCGCGGACGGCGCGCCGGCTCGGCGTCACCTCCGACCTGTTGGAGCGTCCGGCTCTGGCGCTCGGGGCCTCTGAGGTCTCGCTGCTCGAATTGACCAGCGCCTACACGGTGCTCGCCAACGGCGGCATGGCGGTCGAGCCGCACGCCATCAGGCGGGTCCGCATGAGCTCCGGCCGCATCCTCTATGCCCGACAGGCGGCACGCATGCATCAGGCCATCGGCCCCGAACAGGTCGCGGCGATGAACGAGATGATGAGCGGCGCCGTTGCGCACGGCACGGGACGACGCGCGGCCCTGCCGCAGCATCCGGTCGCCGGCAAGACCGGCACCACCCAGGACTTCCGCGACGCCTGGTTCCTCGGCTACACGGCCCACCTCGCCGGCGGCGTCTGGATCGGGAACGACAACGGCAAGCCGATGAACAAGGTGATGGGCGGCACGTTGCCGGCGGAGATCTGGCACGACGTGATGACCATCGGCCATGCGGGCCGCGCGCCGCTGGCCCTCCCCGGCACGCCATCGGTGAGTGCCCCCATGCCGCTCGCGGCTGCCGCTCCTGCCGCTTCGACCAGGGCGTCCCTTCACCGCCCGCGGGTCATCGTCATGAAGCCGCCGGTCGCACAGGTCACGCAGGCCCCAACCCAACCAAGAAGCGAGCCGGCCCCACAGCACTCAATCGCCTCACGGCCTCGACAGGCCGGGACGTCACCGCCGCTGGCGCCGAAGGAGCAGATCGGCGAGGACTTCATCGCGCGGGCCTTGGAGGCCGAGAGCCAAACCGCTCCGGTCGCTGCCTTGGAAGCGCAGCCCGGAAGCGCACCGCACGTGCCAACCGGCCGTCCCGCGGGCTTGATGTCGCTCGGCCGCTGAGAGCGAATGCCGCGGGCGCCTCAGGCACCGTAGCGGTGCAGGTCGGTGCCGTAGAGCTGCAGCCAGCCCTTGGCCTCGTCCATGCGCGGAAAGGTCTTGCGAACCAGCGCCCAGAACTGCGGCCCGTGGTTCATCTCCTTGAGGTGCGCCACCTCGTGGGCGGCGACGTAGTCGAGGATCAACGGCGGCGCCAGCACCAGCCGCCAGGAGAACGACAATGCCCCTGTGGTGGAGCAAGAGCCCCACCGGCTGGTCTGATCGCGGACGGCGATGCGCTTGGCTTTGACGCCGAGATTGCGTGCATGCCACAGCACTCGGCCGTCGAGATCGCGCAGTGCCTCCTCGTTCAGCCAGTTGAACAGCCGCCGCGGCGCCTGCTCGACCCGGCCGGCAACCTCGACGATCGCGCAGCCATCGGCACCCGCCGGTCTGACCTCAACGCTCCCCATCGCGCCATCCACGCGGCCGGAGAAGGAGAGACGATGCGGCACGCCGCGCAGCGGGATGACGCAGGCATCGAGGAACGGTGCCGGCTCCGGCAGGCAGCCGAGCCTCTCGCGCACCCAATCGAGGTGGCGGTTGATGAACGGGGTCGCCTCGCCGATATCGCACTGCATCGGCAGCGTCACGATGACGGCGCGGCGCGTACGGCTGATGCGCAGTGTCATGCGTCGCGCAGCCGGATGGCGGCGAACCTCGACCGGTGCTCCGATCGACGCGATGACGGAATGCGCCAGCGATGACGGCGCGGCCTTACGGCTTTGCCTCATGGTCCGACCCTCACTTGCACTCTGGGATGAAACACTGGGAGCCGGCGCTCGCAGCAGCAGTATTCACTATGATCCGCATTCGGATCGAAAGCCGCACGCGACACGCAACGCACGCACCGGTTCTGTTCAACTACCAAAACCGCCCCCCCTCTCCCAGCGCAATCGGCGCCAACCGGCGACGTCACGTTGGACCTGTTGCACCAGCGCCCCATGTGACACTCGAGCAATCTGTCACGCCACCTCAGCGAACCGCCGCAAACCCCCGCGTCGCCGCGACGATCTCGTGTATGATCCCAGGCTCAGTCATCGCATGGCCTGCGTCAGGCACGACGTGCAACTCTCCGCGCGGCCATGCCTTGTGCAAGTCCCACGCATTGCGCGCCGGCGTTACCACGTCGTAGCGGCCATGCACGATGGCGCCGGGAATGTCGCGGATGCGATGGGCGTTGGCGAGCAGCAGGTCGTCGCGCTCGAAAAAGCCGCGATTGACGAAGTAGTGGCACTCGATTCGCGCGAACGCCAGCGCGTAGCTTTCGGCCCCGAACAGCCGCACCCGCTCGGGATCCTGCAACAGCGACAGGGTCGTGCCCTCCCAGACGCTCCACGCCTTCGCCGCCTCGATCTGCACGGACCGATCGTCGCTCATCAGACGTCGGAAATAAGCGGCGATCATGTCGCCGCGCTCCTGCGGCGGGATCAGCCGCTGGTAGGCCTCGAACGCCTCGGGGAACAGCCAGCCGCAGCCTTCCTGATAGAACCACTCGAGCTCGCGCCGCCGGAGCAGGAAGATCCCGCGCAGGATCATGGAGGCGACGCGGGCGGGATGCGTCTCGGCATAGGCGAGCGACAGCGTCGAGCCCCACGAGCCTGCCAATAGCTGCCAGCGATCGATGCCGAGGTGCTGGCGCAGCCGCTCCATGTCCTCGACCAGATGCCAGGTCGTGTTCTGATCGAGGCTCGCGTACGGCACCGAGCGGCCGCAGCCGCGCTGGTCGAACAGCACGATGCGGTAGCGCGAGGGATCATGGTAGCGCCGCATGGTGGCGTTGCAGCCCCCTCCGGGTCCGCCGTGGACGATCGCCACCGGCGTGCCTTCGGTGTTGCCGCATTCCTCGAAATAGATCTCGTGCCCTCCGCCGACCTTGAGCCGGCCCTGCCGGTACGGTTCGATCGGCGGATAGAGAGTGAGACGATCCTGGTGCATTCCGCGTTACGCTCCGGATACTGTCGTTTCCACCGCACCAGGCCCGGGCGGCGGAAATTCACCTGCCCCAAGCAACCGGCCGGCGGCCAAAATGCCGAT
>CAMDBL010000047.1 GCA_945889015.1 Devosia equisanguinis | reverse complement strand
GCTGCCGGTGGCGCGGTAGGCACGGCCGATCGATACAGACCGCGCCACCCCGCACCGTCACTTCTCCAGCGTACGAATAGCGGCGGGTCCGCCCTTGATCTTGATCGTGGCGGTTTTCTTCAACCCCTTGGCGGTGATGCCGGCCAGCGAGAACACCTGGATCTCCTCCTCGACCATGCACTGCACCAGGATAGTCTTGGAATTCTTCGACCAGGCGATGCCCTGACACCATTTGCCGACCGGCGCCTCGGCCACCTTCGACAGCGTGGTGCCGGAGCGCGAGTAGACGATCAGCTTGCCGTTCTCCTTGAAGAAGGGCGAGTTCGGCGCCTTGTTGGAGCCGTCCATCACGCCGACCGCGACGAACTTGCCGTCGGGCGAGATCTTCAGGCCCTCCGGCGTCGGACCGACCGTGACGGTGTTGGCGACGCGGGTCGGCTGCGCCTTCAGGTCGATGATGCTGATGGTGTCGTTGTCGCCGGTGCCCGGCCCGATGTTGGCGACGACGGCAACGTCGCCCTGGCTGGCCACGTCGATGCCGGAGGGCCGCAGGCCCGCCGAGAAGTCGCGCTTGGTGTATTCCACCTTGCTGCCGTCGATCTTTAGCTCGGATATCTTGTGGTCGTTGTCGCGGGTGACGAGCGCGGTCTTGCCGTCGGGCAGGAACACGACATGGCTGGGACCGGACTTGTCGTTGCCGAGCTCGACCTTGCCGGCCGCCGTCACCGTCTTGCCGGCGATGGTGAAGACGGAAACAGTCCCCTCATTGCGGTTGGCGACCAGCGCCAGCGTACCCGCCTTGTTGATCGAGACTCCGGCCGCACCCTTGCCCGCCTGCAGCGTCGCGAGAATTTTGGCGCCCTGAGCGGGATTCTCAGGCGCGGCCTTGCCAACCGCCGACTTGATCCGGCCTACGATGGTTTGTGCGGGACGTGCGAGGTCGATCACGGTCAGCCGGTCGTCGGCGGCGAGCTTGGTGGGGTCGGCCGGATCGATCTTCATCGCCGAGGTAACGAGCGCCAACTGCTCGTCCGGCGAGATAGCGACGCTCAGCGGAGGGCCGACGACGCTAGTGGGAACGGCGAGTTCCGACAGCACCTTGGGCGGTGTCTGGGCGAGGTCGATGATCGAGATCGTGTCGGGCGCCGGCTCCTTCACCACCTGGGCAGCGCCATTGACGAGCTTGACCTTGCCGTCGTTGGCCGAAACGGCGATCTGGGCCGACGCTGGCGAGGCTGCGACGAGCAGGGCGGCGCCTGCGGCGAGCATGGGACGGATCATGGCGTGACTTTCCCGAGAATTGAAGAACGGTCGCGGTGGCGCGACCGGCGCGGAAGCTACCACCCTGCGGAGCATCCGACAAAGCGGTATGCTCCGCGTGCGGCCCGGTCATCCCCTCCCTCGTGGGGACGGCCAGGGGGGATCCCAGCAGTTGCCGGTCAACCCCTCCCCAACCCTCCCCCGCCAGGGGGAGCAGGAGCCCTATTGCCGCTCGTTCCAATGCACCATCGGCAGGCCGGCGACGGGCGATCGGAAGTAGGGCAGCCGCTTGCCGAGCAGCGAGCCGATGTAGACGTTCTTCAGGTCCGGCCCGCCGAACACGACGCTCGCATACCAGCCGGCGAGCTTGCCCTGCGCCGCCTGCATCATCTCGAAATTGGCGGCCTTCTTGTGGAAGGCTTCCATCAGCTTCGGCCCGGCGTCGTTGGGCGCGGGATCGTCGAGGATGATGCGCAGTTCACCTTCCGGCGTGATCGCGAAGATGCGGTCCATCATCACGTGCGTGCCCCACAGGTTTCCGTGGCTGTCGAAAGCGATGCCGTCGATCAGCGCGCCGTGATCTGAGGGACCATGCGGCTGGCGCTCCGACAGCGAGCCGTCGGCCGCGACGCGAAACTTGGTGACCCGGCAGCCGCAGGTCTCGACGACGTAGAGCCACTCCTCCTTGGCGTCGAGCCGCACCTCGTTGGTAAAGCAGATGTCGTCGGCGACGATCCTGAGGCTGCCCTTGTCGTAGAGCGCGACGAAGCCGTCGGCGATGTCGGGACGGATCGCGGTCGGCCAGTCCTTGATGCGGGTGGACACCGTGATCCAGAGCCGGTCCTTGGAATCCCGCAGCACGAAGTTGACCTTGCCGATCTCCTTACCAGCGAGGTTGTCGACGATGACGGTGGTGTGGCCGTCGCCGCGCCGGGTCAACTCCAGCCGGTCGGTGCCGAAGTTGGCGACGACGATGTCGCCGTTGCGGGCGAAGGCGATCCCGTTCGGCAGCGAGCCCTTGGTCAACCGCTCGGCCTCCGGAACCTGGCTCGAATCGAACGCGCCGGGGCCCTTCTGCGTGATCAGGTTCTGGCTGCCGTCGGGGCGGATGTGGACGAACCCTCGTAAATCCGCGGCCCAGAGCGAGCCGTCGGGCTCCGCCAGAACACACTCGGGGCGTTGCAGATCCGTTCCCCAGAATTGCACCTCGGTCGGTTTGACGGTGAAGCCGTCGATGGGGTTCTTTCCAGGCATGGGCGTCTCCTCGCGCGTGTTGATTTTGGCGGTATTCTGAGCGGCGGCGCACGTCGGATCAAGCGGGGAACACGGGCAACAGCCCTGCGCTGCAGGGGGCAAGGCAACCTTCAAAGGGGCAAAGGCATCGACGAGGACGAGCGCCGCCACGGGCGCTATCTGCTCGATCAGGTCGTCATCAAGCGAATCACGGAGCCGCGTGCCGAGGACCAGCAGCCACGAAAGCACCCGCGTCGGCTTCCTGCGCGAGGGCTCGCCGCGGCGTCCATCGTCACGCGACGCAGCGACCGGCCGGAGAGGTCAAGCACACGCGCTCGCAATACACCCTGATGAACTTGGGACATCATCGACTGCAGCACCAGCCGTCGTCTCGCCCAAAGACATCATCAAATTATCTCGCCAGATCATCAAGATGTGACGCGTGCGCCACGCGCATCATCAATTGAACACACCAAAGTCTGTCGAGCATTGCCACTCCGGCACTGTGAGGACAAGCATTATCATGTGTGGCGGAAAGGGAGTTTCTCCATGTAGAGAGTATATCGTCATGCGTATTTGGAAGGTCGCTGGACTTTTCGCCGGCTCGTTTCTCATGCTCTCGCCCGCCTTCGCCCAATCGTTGCCGGGCACGGGCCCCTTCATCGGCACCTCCGCCGGATATGGGTGGGGAGCCTCGCAACAGCGCGACGACTTCGTGACGCCGCCACCGCCGGTGGTTCAGAACGGGCCAGTGAACGATGGCGACTACGACGTTCGCGGTGCCTCGGTCGGTCTTGGCGCTGGCTATGGCTTCCTGCTCGGCAAGCTGTTGCTCGGCGTCGAGGCCGACATCAGCTGGTCCGGTATCGACGGCTCCTCGTCCGTTTGCGGCGGCAACCACACGTGCGGCACCGAACTCGACGCCTACGGCACGCTGCGCGGCAAGGTCGGCACTCATCTGACGCCTGCGACCCTGATCTACGCAACCGGCGGCCTCGCCGTCGGCCGCATTCACGCCTATGACCAGCTCGATCCCTCGTACGAGGGCACCAGGACGAAGGCCGGCTGGACGTTCGGCGCAGGCATCGAGCAGAAGCTCTCCGGCCCGTGGTCGATGAAGCTCGACTATCTCTAAATGGACTTCGGCCGCGACGACTATTTCACGATCCCGAACTTCACGCCCGAGCGCGTGGACCTCGACGTCCACACGGTGCGGCTGGGTCTCAACTACAGCTTCAAAGCCCCGGCGCCCGCCTACAGGCCGATGAAATAGCGCGGGAACGACAGCACCCTCGCCCCCGCGACCGATATGAGTCATCCTCTCTGCAGAGCACACGGAGAGGATGACATGAAGGCCGTGATCTACGACCGGCGCGGGCCAGCGCGCGAGGTGCTGCGGCTCGTCGACCGGCCGGTGCCCGAGCCGGGGCCGGGCGAGGTGCGGATCAAGGTCGCGGTCTCCGCGCTCAATCCGTCGGATCTGAAGGCGCGCAGCGGCCTGAACGCCTCCGCACCCCTGCTGTTTCCGCTGGCGACACCGCACCGCGACGGCGCCGGTGTAATCGACAAGGTGGGGTCCGGCGTCGAGGCATCACGCATCGGCGAGCGCGTCTGGTTCAATCAGATCCTGAAGCAGCATCCGTTCGGCTCGGCGGCCGAGTACACGCTTGCCTCGGCGCACCTCGCGTGGCGGTTGCCAGAGGCCGCGAGCTTCGCCGATGGCGCCTGCCTGCCGATCCCAGGGGTGACGGCACACGCGGCGCTGATGCGCGACAAACCGCTCGCCGGCCGCAATGTGCTGATCCAGGGCGGAGCCGGTGGCGTCGGCTTCTACGCGGTGCAGCTGGCGCGATTGGCCGGAGCCCGCACCGTCATCGCCACGGTCAGCCGCGACGCGCAAGCGGTTGTCGCCCGCGAGGCCGGCGCGCACGCCGTCGTCAACTACAGGGACGCCGATGCGCGCCAGCAGATCGAAGCGGCGGCGGGCGAGCCGAACGCGATCCACCACATCGTCGAGGTCAACCTCGCGGTGAACGCGGCGCTCGACGCGGCCGTGCTGGCCGAGGGCGGCGTCATCGCGGCATATGCCTCGGACGCCGACCAGCAACCGCGCGTTCCGTTCCGCGGACTGAATCCCAAGGACGCGATCGTGCGCTTCGTCGGCATGTCCGCGATGGCCGAAACGGACCGTCGCCGAGCCGCCGCCGACATCATCCGCCTGCTGGAGGAGCACCGCCTGAAGCACCACATCGCCGCGCGGTTCCCGCTCGAGCAGACGATCGAGGCGCACGAACTGCTCGAAGGAGGCAAGGTGGTGGGCAAGGTGCTGGTGGACGTGGCCGCGATTTAGGGGTGCGAGATGCTTTCCATCCAATGCCAAAAACGAGCGCCGCCGCGTGGTGACGACCAGGAGGCCGGTCATCGGCGGCCCATTCATAGAGCATCTCGAGGGGAGGCAAGCCCGTGACACCCACGAGAAAGCGCCGTCTACACCTCAATGTCCAGTCGAGCTATCCGGGCCACCCCGCTGGTTGGCGAACAGAGGAAGGACGGCGGCTGCCCGGCGAGGACATCGCCCACATCCAGGCGGTTGCGCGCGTTGCCGAGAAGGCCTTGTTCAACACTGTCTTCCTCGCCGATTCTCCATCCATGACCGACACGGGCGAGGCGCCGACGCGCTCGCTCGACCCCGTCGTCCTTCTTGCCGCCGCAGCCTTGGCGACGGAGCGGGTCGGTTTCATCCTGACAGCGTCGACGACATTCACGCATCCCTACAATCTCGCCCGTCAGATCCTCTCCCTCGAGCAACTGAGCAAGGGCCGCTTCGCCTGGAATATCGTCACGACGACGGACGAACGAGCCAGCGGCAATTTCGGCATGAGCAAGATGCCGCCGCCCGCCGAGCGCTACGCGATAGCCGCCGATTTCACGGATGCCTTCGTGAAGCTCTGCGACAGCTGGGAGGACGCGGCTCTGACCGGTGATCCCCAAACCGGCGTCTGGGCCGATATCAGCCGCATTCACGCCATCGATCACAAGGGACCCTATTTCTCTATCTCGGGCCCGATGCAGGTGCCGCGCTCGCCGCAAGGCCGCCCGATGCTGGTCCAGGCGGGCAGCTCACCGATCGGCCGTGATTTCGCCGCCCGCTACGCCGACGCCGTTTTCACGGTGCAGACCGTGCGCGAAGAAGCGATAGCCTACTACTCCGACGTGAAATCCCGCATCCGTGGACGCGGGCGCGACCCCGACAAGGTCGCGATCCTACCCGGTCTGTCACTCGTCATGGGCGGCACCGAAAAAGAGGCTCACGCGCGTCTCGACTGGCTCGATCAGATCGCCAACGACCGCTCCACTCTGGAGACGTTCGCGAACAGCCTCGGGCTCGAGGCCTGCGACCTCGACTACGACAAGCCGTTTCCGGAGCATTTGCTCGCAAGCGTCGAGGAAGGCGACTGGCTGCGCCGCTCAACAGGCCACAACCAGGCGAAGCTTCGGCTGCTGAAGGAACCCACATTGACCGTGCGCCAGATCATCGCCCGCGGCAGCGGCGGACATTTTCGCCTCGTCGGTACGCCCGAGCAGGTAGCGGACTTTATGGAGGATTGGGCGGACGCCGGTGCCGCCGACGGCTTCAATCTGTTCCTGGACGTCTATCCCTCCGGGCTGGCCAGCTTTGCAGAGCACGTGGTGCCGATCCTGCAGAGACGTGGTCGCCACCGGACGGAATACGAAGGCCCCACGCTGAGAGACCATTTCGGTTTGGAGCGGCCGGCCAATCGTCTGATTTCCAACCCGCGGGATCTCACCCCCTCGTCGTGACGTAGCTGCCCGGGGCATCCTCGAGCACGCCGAGCTGGGCGCCAGGCGTGCGCGCCTCGACCTTGCCGCCGGACTGCTTGGCGAGCCACGAGGTCCAGTGCGGCCACCAGGAGCCCGGATGTTCCTCGGCGGTCTCGACGAAGCGCTCGAAGCTGTCGCACCGCTTCGGGTTGGTCCAGTACTGGTACTTGGCCTTGGGACCCGGCGGATTGATGACGCCTGCGATGTGGCCCGAGCCCGACATCACGTACTCGACCTTGCTGCCCAGCAGTTGCATGCCGACGAACACGGAGCGTGCCGGCGCGATGTGGTCCTCGCGGGCTGCGAGCGAGTAAATCGGCAGCTTGATCTTCTTGAGATCGAGGCGCGTGCCGGCGAGCGTCAGCTGCCCCTTGGCGAGACGGTTCTCGAGATAGAACTCGCGCAGATAGAAGTTGTGGTTGGCCGCCGGCATCCGCGTCGAATCCTGGTTCCAGAACAGCAGGTCGAACGGGAACGGCTTCTTGCCCAGCATGTAGTTGTTGACGATGTAGGGCCAGATCAGGTCGCGCGGCCGCAGCATGTTGAACACGGTCGCCATGCGCGAGCCGTCGAGATAGCCGCGTTCGGCCATCATCTCCTCGATGCTCTTGAGCTGGGCGTCGTCGATGAACAGCGCGAGGTCGCCGGCTTTGGTGAAGTCGGTCTGCGCGGTGAGGAACGTCGCCGACTTGAACGGCTCCTGGCCGCGCGCGGCGAGGTAAGCGAGCGTCGAGGCCAGCAGCGTGCCGCCGACGCAGTAGCCGAGTACGTTCGACTGCTTGACACCGGTCTCGCGGCGAACGGCATCGGCGGCCGCCAGAATACCCTCCGTCATGTAGTCCTCGAAGGACTTGGCCGCCAGCCGCTGGTCCGGGTTGACCCAGGAGACCACGAAGGTGGTGAACCCCTGCCCGAACAGATACTTGATGAAGCTCTTCTGGGCAGTGAGATCCAGGATGTAGAACTTGTTGATCCATGGAGGCACGATCAGCAGCGGCGTCTCGTGCACCTTTGCCGTCGTCGGCGTGTACTGGATCAGCTGCAGCAGGTCGTTCTGGAACACGACCTTGCCAGGGGTCACAGCGAGGTTGCGGCCGACCTCGAAGGCGTGCTCGTCGGTCTGCGTGATCCTGAACAGATCCTTGGAGCGCTCCATGTCGCGCACGAGGTTGGTCATGCCGCTGACCAGGTTCTCGCCATTGGTGGCGATGGTCTCGCGCAGTACCTCTGGGTTGGTGAACGGAAAATTCGACGGTGACAGCGCGCTCGAGATCAGCCGCAGGTGAAACTCGGCCTTATGCTTGGTGCGCTCGTCGAGGCCGTCGGTCTTCTCGAGCATCTCCTCGGCCCAGTGCGTGGTGATCAGGTAGGCCTGCTTCCAGAAGTCGAAGTAGGGGTTGTCCGACCACTCCGGATCCTTGAACCGGTTGTCGCCGACCTCGGGCCGCGCCACCGGCTCGACCTCCTCGCCCATCATCCGCCTGAGCGTATTGTTCCACAGCTCGGTGTAGCCGGCCATCAACTCGCCCTGGGCCTCGACGAGCCGTGCGGGATCACCCATCCAGTGCCGCGAGATATCGGTCAGCGTCTTGGTCGCTTCGCTCATCTCGGTTGCGGCCGAGAACGGACCCGACTTCGCGTCCGCCCGTTCGATCATGCCGGAGATGGCCTTGCCGGCCTGCTCGTAGGCCTTGAGAATATTGCGCGCGAGGACCTCCGGGTTGTCGATCCGGTAGCCCTGGAACTCCATCGGTCCGCCAGGAATGGACTTCTGCATGGTTCGCTCGCTCCGCCGGCCCTGTTCATCAGCCGTGCTCAATTCCAGTGCAACTCTACCGCAATCAAGCCATGTTGCAACGCAGCAATCGCCTGATTCGACGGGGCGCGCCACCGACGTGTGACGCCGACCTGAACCACCCTGAACCACCCGTCCGGTGCGCTCTGAGCGGCCGGCAGTGGGACATTCTGATCCTGCATCATGAAAATTCATACGGGGCGGGCGGCCGAAATCCAGCGCGGCCCGCAGGCCGGTCACAATTCAGTCCGCATTGCCGCGTGATGCACACGCTTTGCGCGAAGCGCTGGACGCATCGCCTGCCGTGAGCGTAAACACGTGGCCGTCGGCACGAATCGGAAGAGCTGAGCGGCGGCCGGCCCGCGCAACACCGGATCCAACCCCAAGAGAAAGAGAACGGCCGTGAAGGACGAGTTCTACCGCATCAAGCGCCTGCCGCCCTATGTCTTCGCCGAAGTCAACCGGTTGAAGGCGGCAGCCCGAGCTCGCGGGGCCGACATCATCGATCTCGGCATGGGCAATCCCGATCTGCCGGCTCCCAAGCACGTCGTCGAGAAGCTGATCGAGACGGCCGGCAAGCCGCACACCGATCGCTACTCCGCCTCGAAGGGCATCCCCGGCCTCTTGCGGGCACAGGCGGGCTATTACGAGCGCCGCTTCGGAGTCAAGCTGAAGCCGGAAACCCAAGTCGTCGCCACGCTCGGCTCGAAGGAAGGCTTCGCCAACATGGCGCAGGCCATCACCGCGCCAGGCGACGTCGTGCTCGTCCCGAACCCGAGCTATCCGATCCACGCCTTCGGCTTCCTGATGGCCGGCGGCGTCATCCGCTCGGTGCCCGCCGAGCCGACACCGGACTATTTCGTCGCGCTGGAACGCGCGATGATGCACTCGATCCCCAAGCCGATCGCGGTTGTCGTGTGCTATCCCGCGAACCCGACCGCCTATATCGCCGAGCCCGAGTTCTATCGCGATCTCGTCCAGTTCGCGAAAAAGCACGACCTCATCGTGCTGTCCGATCTCGCCTACTCGGAGGTCTATTTCGACGAGAAGGACAAGCCTTCGTCGATCCTGCAAGTGCCTGGCGCGATGGATGTCGCGGTGGAGTTCACCTCGCTGTCCAAGACCTACTCGATGGCCGGCTGGCGGATGGGCTTTGCGGTTGGCAACGAGCGGTTGCTGGCGGCGCTGGCCCGCGTCAAGAGCTACCTCGACTACGGCGCCTTCACGCCGATCCAGGTAGCGGCGACGGCGGCGCTCAACGGCCCCGACGACTGCATCCAGGAGATGCGCGACACCTACAAGCGGCGCCGCGACGTGCTGGTCGACAGCTTCGGCAAGGCCGGCTGGAAGTTCGATCCGCCGAAGGCCTCGATGTTCGCCTGGGTCGACATCCCCGAGCCCTACAAGAGCCTCGGTTCGCTGGAGTTCTCGAAGCTGCTGGTCGAGAAGGCCGAGGTGGCAGTGGCGCCGGGCATGGGCTTCGGCGAGCATGGCGAGGAATTCGTCCGCATCGCCATCGTCGAGAACGAGCACCGCATCCGACAGGCCGCGCGCAACATTAAGAAGTTCCTGTCGCAGCCACCGGACAGCCTCCACAACGTCATCCCGCTGGCGAAGAAGGCCTGACTTCTGCCGGCAGGCGAAACTTCACGACGCCGAGCAAAAGGTGACTGAAGACCCTGCGGAGCCGACACCATGGATCGACGGCGGTTCGTCGGGGGAGCGGCTGCATATCCGCTGGCACTTGCAGCGACCGAGTCCGTAGAGGCCCGATCGCCGACATGCATTTTCACTCGTTTTTCGGCGAGTCGAAGTACCATTCCCGACCGCTGGCGCCGATGCTCGCAGCGGGCGGCGCCTCGCTGGTGGCATGGTCGCTGGTCGGCGATCTGCTGTGGGTGGATTGGAAGACTTACAAGCAAAACTCGCAGCCGAAGGTGGGCGAGGCGCTCGGCTGGTTCGAGCGCGAGATCGCCCGTATCAAGGCACACTGCGCCGAGCAACGTTTGAAGATCGCGCTGACCCCGCGGGACGTCGATCGCGCGCGGGAGGGCGATCCCCACATCGTGCTGGCGATCGAGGGCGCGAGCTTCATCGAGCGTGACCCGGCCCTGGTCAAGCGGGCCTACGAACTCGGTGTCCGGCATCTGCAGCTGGTGCACTACGTGCGCAACCCGCTCGGCGACATCCAGACCGAGGCGGCCGAGCATCAGGGGCTGACCACGCTCGGCAAGCAGGTGGTCGAACACTGCAACCGTCTCGGCATGCTGGTGGATCTCGCCCATGCGACGCCGGCAGTGGTGCGCGATGCTCTCGCGCTCTCGAAGACCCCCGTGGTTTGGTCGCACGGCTCGGTGGCGCGCGGTAACGCGCCCGCCGCGGGCACCACGGTGCTCTGGAGGACCCGCCAGCTTTCCCTCGAGCTTGCGAAAGGAATTGCCGCCAAGGGAGGCGTGGTGGGGCTGTGGGCGCTCAAACCCGACGTCGGGGCCAGTGTCGAAGCCTACGCTGGCCGGCTCGCCGAGCTCGCCGACTGGCTGGGGGAGGACAACGCGGCGTTCGGCACCGACATCAACGGACTTGCCGCATACGCGACGGTGTCGACCTACGGGGATCTCCGACGCGTCGTCGAGCACTGGCACGGCCAGGGCATGCCCGCGGCGCGGATCCACAAGCTCGCCGTCGGAAACTACGCCCGGGTACTGAAGGTCGCGATGCAGTAGGCGCGGACCTGACTGTTCGGCCGCGCGTTGAACGTTTACCATTGCGAGTTTGCCGCGTGGCGTTGGCGTGGTAGGCAAGGCCCGTCAACGATTCATCGTGCGGAACCGTCATCGTCATGAGCGAACCTCTGAAGCTCGGGATCGCCGGGCTCGGCACCGTCGGCGCCGGCCTCATCTCACTGCTGGACAAGCACGGCAGGCGTCTCTCCGAGACGATCGGACGGCCAATCGTGATCGGCGGCGTATCGGCGCGCTCCAAGGGCAAGGACCGCGGCGTCGCGGTCGCCGGGTTGAAGTGGTTCGATGATCCGATCAAGCTCGCGACCGACCCCGAGATCGACATCTTCGTCGAGCTGATCGGCGGCGAGGACGGCATCGCCAAGGCGGCGGTGGAGGCGGCGCTCAACGCCAAGAAGCACGTCGTCACCGCCAACAAGGCGCTGCTCGCAAAGAACGGCGTCGAGCTGGCCAGGCTCGCCGAGAAGCAGGGCGTCGCGCTCAACTTCGAGGCGGCGGTTGCCGGCGGCATCCCGATCATCAAGACCGTGCGCGAGGCGCTCGCCGGCAACGAGATCCGGCGCATCTACGGCATCCTCAACGGCACCTGCAATTACATCCTGTCGCGCATGCAGGACCATGGCCTCGCCTTCGCCGATGCGCTGAAGGAGGCCCAGGACAAGGGCTATGCGGAGGCCGATCCGACCTTCGACATCGGCGGCTTCGACGCTGCCCACAAGCTGGCGCTGCTGACCGCCATAGCTTTCGGCACCAAGGTAGCCTTCGACCAGATCCACATCGAGGGCATCCAGAACATCTCCAAGATCGACATCGATGCGGCGCAGGAACTCGGCTACGCGATCAAGTTGCTCGGCGTCGCCGTCAGGACCGAGCACGGCATCGAGCAGCGCGTCCATCCGACGTTGGTGCCCGAGGATTCCGCCATCGCCGAGGTTTCCGGCGTCACCAACGCAGTCGCCGTCGACGCCGACTTCGCCGGCAACCTGCTATTGGTCGGTCCGGGCGCCGGCGCCAAGCCGACCGCCTCCTCCGTCGCCAGCGACATCATCGACATCGCGGCCGGCTTCGTGCTGCCGCCGTTCGGGGTGCCCAGCAAGCAGCTCGCCACCTACAAGCGCGCCAAGCTCGGCGAGCACCAGGGCGCCTACTACATTCGCCTCACCGCCCATGACAGGCCGGGCGTGATGGCCGCCATCACCAAGCGAATGGCCGAGCGCGAGGTCTCGCTGGAGAGCATCGTCCAGAAGAGCCCGCGCACCAATCCCGGCGCCCCCGCCACGGTCGTCATCATCACCCACGACACGACCGAGCAGGCGATCCGCCAGGCGCTCGACCAAATCGAGAAGGACGGTAAGGTTGCCGAGCGGCCGCAGATGATCCGTATCGAGGAGCTGTAGCAAGGTGCGCGGCGTTTGCGGTCGGCCGCGCACCCGGGTCGACTGACCTTCGCGCGGTTCGCAGCCGCACCATTTATCGTTAACTTTGATCTGAGTGGAGAAGTCGCCATGAGCAGTCGTCCGGGTCTCGAGCGCGTGCTGGTGCTGGAAGTCGCGCGTGTGACCGAGGCGGCCGCGATCGCGGCGGCCCGCTGGCGCGGCCGCGGCGACAAGGAGATGGCCGACAAGGCCGCCGTGGACGCCATGCGCCGCGAGCTCGGCCGTGTCCACATGAAGGGCCGCGTCGTCATCGGCGAGGGAGAGATGGACGAGGCCCCGATGCTGTTCATCGGCGAGGAACTCGGCCTTCAGGACGGACCTGAGGTCGACATCGCCGTCGATCCGCTCGAAGGCACCACGCTGTGCGCGGAAGCCGAGCCGAACTCGCTCGCCGTCATCGCCATCGCCGAGCGCGGCGGGCTGCTCAATGCCCCCGACATGTACATGAACAAGATCGCGATCGGTCCTGGCTATCCCGAGGGGATCGTCGACATCGACGCCTCGCCCGGCGACAACATCCGCGCGCTCGCCAAGGCCAAGGGCGTAGCGGTCGGCGAGATCACGGTATGCATGCTCGGCCGTCCCCGTCACAAGCAGATCATCGAGGCCGTCCGCGCCACCGGCGCCTCGCTTCGCCTGATCCGCGACGGTGACGTCGCCGGCGTGATCTGGACCACCGATCCCGGCGAGACCGGCATCGACATGTATCTGGGCTCCGGCGGCGCCCCCGAGGGCGTCCTGGCCGCAGCCGCACTGCGCTGCATCGGCGGCCAGATGCAAGGGCGCCTCGCGCCCGAGCTGCATTCCGAGAAGGAGCGCCCCGAGCTGATCGCGCGCGCCAAGAAAATGGGCATCCCCGACATCCGCCGGAAGTACACGCTGAACGAGATGGCGTCCGACGACGTGATCTTCTCGGCGACGGGCGTCACCGGCGGCTCGCTGCTCGACGGGGTTCATTTCCGCGGCGAGTTCGCCGAGACGGAGACCGTGGTGATGCGCGCAAAGACCGGCACCGTCCGGCGCATCAAGACCACCTTCCGCGACATCGGCACCAAGTTCGCACCGGTCTGATCGATACCGTCATGCGGTTCAAAACGGGGTCGGGCTCACGCTCCGGCCCCGTTGTCATGATGCGCAGCGTTGCCGCTCCGGCCTGACGAGAATCAATGGCAGTCGGTGCCTTCGGCGCCAGAATGACTGCGGGACAACGGCGGCAGCGCGAGATGGCCAAGGTCGTATTCGAGGCACGCGATCTGACCAAGGTCTACCGCACGGGGACCGTGGAGGTGCATGCGCTCAGCGGGATCAGCCTCGAACTCTACGCGGGCGAGCTCGTCGTCCTGCTCGGTCCCTCCGGGTCCGGCAAGTCGACGCTCCTCAACATCCTCGGCGGGCTCGATTCGGCGACCTCCGGCCAGGTCCGGTTCCTCGACCAGGAGATCACCAGACTGGATGACCGGGGGCTCACCGCCTATCGCCGCGAGCACGTCGGCTTCGTGTTCCAGTTCTACAACCTCGTGCCGTCGCTCACCGCGCGTGAGAACGTGGCACTGGTGACCGAGATCGCGCGCGATCCAATGACACCGGAGGAAGCGCTCGCCAAGGTCGGTCTCGAGGCGCGCATGGATCACTTTCCTGCCGAGCTGTCGGGAGGCGAGCAGCAGCGCGTCGCCATCGCGCGCGCCATCGCCAAGCGGCCGGACGTGCTGTTGTGCGACGAGCCGACCGGGGCTTTGGACAGCAAGACCGGCGTCCGCGTGCTGGAGGCCTTGGCGTCCGTCAACCGCGATCTCGGCACCACCACGGCGATCATCACCCACAACGCCGCGATCAAGGACATGGCCGATCGCGTGTTCTATTTCGCCAACGGCCGGATCGCCGAGACCATCGTCAACACCAGTCGCTCGCCGCCTTCGGAGATCCGATGGTGAAACTGCGCGCGCTCGACCTCAAGCTGATGCGCGACATGCGCCGCCTGTGGGCGCAGACGCTCGCGATCGCGCTGGTGATGGCCTCGGGCGTAGCGACATTGGTGTTGGCGACCGGTGCCTATCGCTCGCTGGAGGCGAGCCGCGGCGCCTACTACGAGCGCAACAGCTTCGCCGACGCCTTCGCCGCGCTGACGCGCGCGCCGATCGGAGCGGCGGACCGCCTTGCCGCCATCCCCGGCGTCGCCGACGTCGAGCCGCGCATCGTCAAAACCGCGCTGCTCGACATTCCCGGGCTGCAGGAGCCCGCCTCTGGGCTCGCGATCTCGGTTCCCGACACCCACGAGCCTTTTCTCAACAAGCTGCACATCCGGCAAGGGCGCCTGCCGGAGGCCGGGCGGGTCGACGAGGTCACGGTCAACGAGAATTTCGCCCTCGCCCATGGCTTTGGGCCCGGCACGACGTTCATGGCGATCCTCAACGGCCGCCAGCGCGAGCTGCGCATCGTCGGCATCGCGCTGTCACCCGAGCACATCTATGCCATTGGACCGGGCGACCTGATGCCGGACGATCGCCGCTTCGCGATCATGTGGATGTCCCAAAAAGCACTGGCTGCGCTGTTCGATCTTGAAGGCGCGTTCAACAACGCCGCGATCCGCACGGTTCCAGGCGCCGTCGAAAGCGATGTGCTGGGTAAAGTCGACGCCGTGCTGGCCCGCTACGGCGGCACCGGCGCCTACGGCCGCAAGGATCACCTCTCGCACGCCTTCATCGACGCCGAGTTGCGACAGCTCGCGGCCCTCTCTCGCGTGATGCCGCCGATCTTCCTGCTGGTCGCGGCCTTCCTGATCAACATCACCCTGTCGCGCCTGATCGCGCTCGAGCGCGAGCTGATCGGGTTGCTCAAGGCCGTCGGCTACGACAGCCGAACGGTCGCGATCCACTACCTGAAGCTGGTGCTCGTGATCGCGGCTGCCGGAATCCTCGTGGGGTTCGTCGCCGGCACCCTGCTCGGCCACAGCCTGACCCGGTTGTATGGCAACTTCTTCCACTTCCCCGTGCTGGTCTTCAGCCAGGATACCGACGTGTACGTTGTCGCGGCCGCGGTCTCCGTGGTGGCGGCGACTCTCGGCGCGCTGAAGGCGGTGCTCGACGTTCTCGCCCTCTCGCCGGCGGTGGCGATGCAGCCGCCGGCACCGGTGCGCTACCAGCGCAGCCTCCTGTCCCGCATCGGCGCCACCCCCGCGATGTCCCAGATCACGGTGATGTCGTTCCGACAGTTGCTGCGCTGGCCTCTGCGAGCCGGATTGACACTCCTCGGCCTCGCACTCGCCGTTGCCTTGCTGGTGACGGCGCTGCTGTCGTTCGACAGCATCGACCGCATGGTCGAGATCGCATTCGAACGCACCGATCGCCAGCATGCGACGTTGACCTTCACCGAGCCGCGCGGCCCGGGCGTGGTGCAGGCGGTCGCGCACCTGCCGGGGGTGCTTCGCGTGGAGCCCATGCGCAGTGCGTCGGTGATGTTGCGGCACGGTCAGAGGTCACGCCGGCTCTCAATCGTCGGAAAACCCGTGCAGATGGATCTGTCCCGGGTGCTGGACCTGCAGCTCGCCCCGGTGTGGCTGCCCTCGACCGGGCTGATGCTCGGCGACCGCGTGGCCGAACTTCTCGGCGTTACTGCCGGAGATATCGTCGAGGTGGACGTGCTCGAGGGCAAGCGGCGGACGGCGAAGGTTCCCGTGACCGGCATCATCCAGAGCTATTTCGGGCTGATGGTTTTCATGGACATCGACGCGCTCGATACGCTGCTCGATGAGGGACCGCGCGTGTCCGCCGTCCACATCAGCTTCGACACCGCGCAGTCGGCCGAGCTGTTCCAGCAGATCAAGCGGACGCCGGCCGTGGCCTCGATCGGGCTGCAGAAGCACGCGCTGCGGCGCTTCCGCGAGACTATTGACCAGAATATCCGCTACATGGTCACCGTCTACGTCACCCTTGCAGTCGTGATCGCGTTCGGCATCGTCTACAATTCCGCGCGCATCCAGCTTTCCGAGCGCGCGCGGGAGCTGGCGAGCCTGCGCGTCCTCGGCTTCACCCGTAGCGAGGCGAGCCGCGTCCTGCTGAGCGAGCTGGCGATCCTGACGCTCGCCGCCTTGCCGCTGGGCTGGCTGATCGGCTACGGCTTCGGCTGGCTGCTGATCCAATCCTTCTCGAGCGACCTTTACCGCGCACCGTTCACGATCGCCACCGCCACCTACGCCAAGGCGGCGCTGGTCGTTCTGGGTGCCGCCGCCGCCTCCGCCCTCGTCGTCAGGCGACGGATCGACCGGCTCGATCTCGTCGCCGTTCTCAAGACACGCGAGTAGCCCATGCCCGAGCTTCCTGCCCATTCCTCCCTAGCCACCGCCCTCGGTGCGCTCTCCCGCCGCCATCTCGCCGCCGGCGGAGGCGCGCTCTTGCTGCTTGCCATGCTGGCATGGGCACTGATCCCCGCCGCCGTGCAGGTGGATCTCGCGACGATCGGCAAGGGGTCGCTGCAGGTCACCGTCGACGAGGAAGGCAAGACGCGCGTCAAGACGCTGTTTGTCGTGTCGGCCCCGGTCACTGGAAAATTGCGGCGCTCGCTGCTCGATCCGGGCGACCAGGTGGTCGCCAACGAGACAGTGATCGCTGTGATCGAGCCGGCGGTGCCGGGTTTCCTCGACGTTCGCACCCGCCAGGAGGCCGAAGCCCAGGTCTCGGCTGCCCGCGCCGCGATCGAACTCGCCGAGGCCGAGGTGCGCCAATCCGAGGCAGAGCTCGGCTGGGCCCTGAGCGAGATGACGCGGCAGAAGACGCTGGCCCAGACCAATGCCACCTCGGCCCGCGCCTACGAGCGTGCCCGCCTCGACCACGCGAAGCAGATCGCCGCCATGGCCCGCGCCAAAGCCAATCTGCAGGTCCGAACCGCCGAGCTGGCGACGGCCACGGCTCACCTCATCGGCCCGGAAACTGCCGTCGCGAGCACCGCGGCCGGGAGCTGCTGTGTCGAGGTCCGTTCTCCGCAGTCCGGCAAGGTGCTGCGCGAGTTGCAGGAAAGCGAGCGCGTCGTCATCGCCGGCACGCCGCTGTTCGAGATCGGCGATCCGACGGACATCGACATCGTGCTGGAGCTTCTGTCGACCGACGCTGTCACCATCACGCCGGGGGCAGCTGCCCGCATCGAGGGCGCGGGGCTGGCCGAGCCGCTCACCGCGCGGGTACGTCGCGTCGAGCCGGCCGGGTTCACCAAGGTCTCCGCGCTCGGCATCGAGGAGCAGCGCGTCAAGACCTTCCTCGACCTCGATCAGCCAGCCGTTGCCCGCGCCAGACTCGGCCACGACTACCGCGTGTTCGCGCGCATCACGGCGTGGAGCCGCGAGGACGCCCTCCGCGTGCCGCTGAGCGCCCTGTTCCGAAACGGGGCCAGTTGGTCCGTTTTCAAGATTGGCGGCAGCCGGGCCGTGCTGACGGGCATCGACGTCGGCCGGCGCAACCCCGAGTACGCCGAAGTGCTCGGTGGATTGTCGCCGGGCGACCGCGTGGTGTTGCATCCGAGCGACCGGGTGAAGCAGGGCGCGCGTGTGCGCCAGATCACTGCGGAAACGACCAGGTGAGATTAGGTGAGGTTGGGGACCTCTCCTTGCCGCTCTACAGTCCCCTCGTCACTCCATCACCACCTCGACCTCGACGACGTCGCCCGCCGCGACGACGAAATCGCGCCGGAAGCTTTGGTCGCCCGACTTGGCGATCACGGCGTAGGTCCCGGGCGCCAGGATATGGGTCGGCAGCGCTCCGGCGCTCTCCTTCACCGGCTCCCCGGCTGGCGTCTGCAGCACCCACTGGGTATCGGCCAGCGCGTGGCCGCCGGCTCGCGGCACGAGCTTGAAGGTGACTCGCGCCGCCGCGTGCGTCACCGTCGCGCTGGTGAGCTTGCCCGCCTCGACAGTGACGTCCGCACGCACCATGGCGTTGGCGTCGCCGTAGGTGCTGACGACATGATAGAGGCCCGCGTTGAGTCGAATGATCAACCCAGGGCGAGCCCCGGTCATGATCCTGGTGCGATTGCCGAACTGGTCGCGCTCGTCGGAGAGGATGTCGTAGAGCACGCTGCCGACGGGTAGCCGCTCGCCGTTCTCGACCACGGCCTCCACCTTCAGCCCGCCGGCGTTGAGAACAAACTTCTCCACCACGGCGGCGCCGGGCTTGACCGTGATTTTGCGGGTCAGGTTGGCCCGCCCGAAAGCGGCGTTGACGACATAAAGACCGGGTGCCAGCCGCAGCTCCGGACTGGAATCCCGGTGGGTTGCGACCAGTCGCGACTTGCCAGAGGTCTCTCCCCCGTCCTGGAACACGCGCCAGATCAAGCCCTGGTCAATCTTCTGTCCGTCGTCGGTGAGCAACGCCAGCAACGTGACGCGCCCTTGCGCCGTGCCACTTTCGCCCGCCACCACCGCCGCCTGCGCATCTGGCGCCGAGCGCGGCACCACGGTGGTGTTTGCGGCTCCCTGGGCCGAAGCGACCGACGGCAAGTTCAGTCCGAGCAACGACATCACGAACGCCAACGCCAGTGCAAGCCGGCACGCCACGCGCCGCCAGTTTGGTCCACTCATCGGAAATGCCCGGTCGTCCGCGCCCATCAATGCTCCGGCCGCCCTCGCGGCTGTCAGTCCATAACAATCAGGTTAGGCGACGGTGGTGGCGAGAGTCTGGCGCCGAAACAAGATGACCCAGCGCCGCCCCCTCGGGCCTGCACCGTTGGAGCCGTGCTCCCGTTCAGTCCGCTCCGACCTCCAGGCCACGGCTCTCGCCGGTCCGCAATGTCAGGCTCCGCTCGATCCGCTTGTCGCGGACACTGACACGAACCGAATAGCGGCCGGGGGCGAGCACCAAGCGCGGTTCGGCTTGCGTACCCCGCCAGACGCTGCGGCCACTCTCGTCCCGGACCTCCCAGACCACGTCGCCGGCCCCGGCCAGCGGCTCCATCAGGCGCAGAGTAGCGCGCGCGGCCGGCAGCTCGAGCGCGAGCTGCGTCGTTCGTCCCGCCTGCAGCTCCACGTCCCTCATCACCACCGCGTTCTGGGAGCCGACCCGCGCCTCGATCCGATAGGCGCCGGCAGGCAGCTCCAGCGTCGACGGGCTGACGCTGGTCCGTGCCATCTCGCGCTGATCACCGTCGCGGCTTACGACCCGTAAGCTCACCGGCTCCCGCCACGCCGGCTGCCCCGCGAGCTGTTCCAGCCGCGCGCTGACCGCGAGCTTTCCGAGTTCGAGGATCATCGTCCGCTTGACGCTCTCGCCGGCGCCGACGGTGACGCGGTCGCGTACCTCGGTGCCGCCGATGCGCGTGGTGACGGTATAAGTTCCCGCCGGCACTACGAAGTCGGGCGAGGCCGCCGCCGAGCGGGTCAGCTCGCGCCGGCCGTCGGGAGCATCCAGAACCTCCTCCGAAACGATGAACAGCGCGTCCGACAGCGTATCGCCATCGTCCTTGGCCGCGGCTCGCAAGGTCAGCAGACCCGCGCCCAGCGCAAGGTCGGCCTCCGTCACCGCACCGGCCGCGATCGTCACCGTGCTCTGCGCGCGAGCAAAGCCGCGCTCGGCGACCAAGCGGTAAGTGCCGGGGGCAAGGCCGATGGCGGCAGCGGGGTCCCGGCCGATCCACACCGGCGTCTGCCGCCCGGCTTGGCTCGAGGTGCCGCCCTCGCCAGCGGCCGCAGTGTAGAGGGCATAGCCGACCTGATCGATGACAGGGCCGCCGGTCTGCGCCCGCGTAGTAATACGCAGCGCGCCGGCATCCAGTGCGATCACCGCCGCCGTTGGGATGCCGGCGGCGACCTCGACCGGGCGGCGCACCGTGATGAGACCGAAGCGCGCCTCCACAATGTAGGCGCCCCGCGGCAACTCCGCCCGCACCTCGCCGGCCAAGGCCTCGAACACCGCGGCTTCGATGCCGCCGCTGGTCTTGATCACGCGCCAGTTCACCGGGCCGTCCACCAGATTACCGCCAGGCGCCAGCACGGCACTGAGCCACAGGCCTGGCGGTCCCTGCGCGGGCGGCGGTGTGGGCTTACGCGCTCCGCCCGCGACCGGCTTCGCAGCGACTTCCGGCGACGATGGACGCACCGCCGGAACCGGAGCCGGCGGCGGCCTGCCACTATCCCCGCCCGCCAGGCTCAGGGCGTCCTCGATCGCGGTCTCCAGCTGGCTCTGGCTCGCGACATCGAACTGCCGGCCACCCGTCTCGCTTGCGAGACAGCTCATCCTGGCGGCGTCCTCCTTCTTCAGCCCGATCGAGATCAGGTGTACCCGCACGCCTGGATGCTCGCGCTTGATGTCGGCGGCGGCGGCACAGGCATCCTGCTGGCAATTGTCGAGGTCGTCGTGGAGCAGAATGACGCTCGCCGGTCGTGCCGCACCTACGGCCTTGGCGGCTTCGCGCGTGGCCTGGACGATCGGTCCGCGACCTTTGGGGTTGAGCTTGCCGAGCGGCGTGTTGATACGGTCGTCGTCTCCAGCTTCCGGCCGAGCAACCACCTCGATATCGGCGCAATCGCCGCGTCGTCGGCCAAAGCTGACCAATCCGGTGCGCACGCCCGGCTTCAGTTTCTCGAGCGCGGTCTCGATGGCATCTCGGGCAAGTGCCAGCTTGTTGTCCTTGGACCCGTCCAGCTTGCCCCACATCGAGCCGGAATTGTCGAATACCAGCATCGCCGTCGGGCCGTCCTGCGCGCCTGCCGGCGTGATCGCGGGCACCGTTGACAAACCCGCGGCCAAGCCCCCCGTCAGCAGTCCCGCCGATCGCCCCACCCAGCGCCTGCCCATCGCTCTCCACTCCTCGCCTCGCCCGCCCCCACCCGCGTCGGACTCGTCCGGGGTGATTGTACCGCAGGGCAATTTACTTTAGCGAGTGGAACCGTGATCTCTCTCCCCGATCATTCAGCCGACGAGGGCCTCATGACCCACGCGATCCTCGACCTGCTGTCGGCGCGCCGCTCCGTCAAGGCAGCGGCCCTGACCGAGCCCGGCCCGACCGCCGACGAGTTGCAGCGCATCCTCACGATCGCCACCCGCGTACCAGACCACAAAAAGCTGGAGCCGTGGCGCTTCATCGTGTTCGAGGGCGAAGCACGGGCGAAATTCGGCGAGGTGATCGCGGAGGCCTGCAAGGCCGAAGACCGGATGGCGCCGTCCGAGACGCGGCTCGACACCGAGCGCGCCCGCTTCCTGCGCGCGCCGACCGTCGTCGCCGTGATCAGCCGCGTCGTCGAGGTGCCCGGCGCACCCGAGATCGAGCAGGTGCTGTCGGCGGGCGCGGTCTGCATGAACCTCGTCATCGCCGCCAACGCCCATGGTTTCGGCACGGCGTGGCTGACCGAGTGGATCGCCTTCAGCCCGCGCGTCCGCGCCGCGCTGAGCCTCGCCGCCCACGAGAAGGTCGCGGGCTTCGTCTACATCGGCACCGCCAAAGAGCGCCAACCCGACCGCGACCGCCCCGACCTCGCCAAGATCGTCACGCGCTGGCAGGGCTGACAGTCCATCCCAGAACAGAGGTTTTCCGCATGTTCTACGAGACCGCCCAGAACAAGCACGGCCTGAAGCACGATCCCTACAAGGCGCTGGCCGTGCCGCGGCCGATCGGGTGGATCTCCTCGGTGAGCAAAGCGGGCGTGTGCAATCTCGCGCCCTACAGCTTCTTCAACGCGATCAGCGAGAAGCCGCACTACGTCGTGTTCGGCTCGACGGGACGCAAGGACAGCCTCACCTACATCGAGGAGACCGGCGACTTCGTCTGCAATCTCGCGACATGGGACCTGCGCGAGCACATGAACACGTCCTCGGCGATGGTGCCGCGCGGGGTGGACGAGTTCCCGCTCGCGGGCCTGACCGCGGTGAAGTCGAACCTGGTCCAGGCGCCACGGGTGAAGCAGGCGCTGGCCGCCTTCGAATGCAAGCACTACCAGACCATTCACCTGCCGCCGGCGACACCCGAAGCGACCTCCAACGCCTACATGGTGATCGGACGCGTCGTCGGGGTCTACATCGACGACCAGTTCGTCAAGGACGGCATCGTCGACACCGGCGCGATGAAGCCCATCGCCCGGCTCGGCTACATGGACTACGCGACCGTCACTCCCGAGGCGATGTTCTCGATGCGCCGCCCCGACGTCGACGCCGAAGGCCACATCATCACGGTGAAGCGGGGCTGACACGTAAGCGGCGCGCCGCCCCGCGGCCTATCTCATCTGGCCTGTAGCCATCTTGCGGCACTGCAGCAACACCGTGGCCGAGAGTAGACCTCGCGGCACTTCATCGTACCTGCGCCACAGTTTATCCGTTATGGTCGGCCGCTGTTTACGACGGTGTAGGGCGAGGGACTTGTCGGCATGTCTGATGTGATGCGTGTTGCGCCGGACGTGGAGACGCCGGTCAATCCGTACAGCCTGCTCGAAGCGGTCAACCGCTCGAGCGACACCGCTCACACGGCTTGGCTGATCTTCCTCGCGATCATGGCCTACATGACGGTGGCGGTTGCCGGCGTCACACACAAGGCGCTGCTGCTCGAGACACCGGTCTCGCTACCGCTGCTGCAGGTGCAGATCCCGATCACCCAGTTCTTCGAGTTCTCGCCGATCATCCTCGCCCTGTTCCATCTGGGCGTCGTCTCCCAACTCGTGCTGCTCGCTCGCAAGACGCTGGAGTTCGATCAGGCGATCCGACTGCTGGAATCGACCGACCGGCGGACCCATCCCCTTCGCCTCGAGCTCCACAACTTTTTCTTCGTACAGGCGATTGCGGGGCCACATCGCTCGATGGTGATGAGTGCGTTCCTGCATGTGATGTCTTGGCTGACGCTGGTGATCCTGCCGGTGCTGCTGATCCTCTACGTGCAGGTGGTGTTCCTGCCCTATCACGACGTCGGCATCACCTGGACGCATCGCATCACGCTGCTCGCCGACATCGCCATGCTCGTGCTGATCGGCGTGTTCCTGGTCCGCTCGGAAGCCAATTTCTTCACCGCGTTCTGGCGCTCAAGCACGTCCAATCCGCTGAGCTTCGTTGCGACCGGTCTTGTGCTGGCGCTGGCCGGCTCGTTTTCGCTGTTCGTCGCAACGGTCCCGGGCGAGCCGTTGGACCAGATCGCGCAGCGCCTCGTACCGCCCGGGGCGTCGATCGGCGCGGATGGTCGCGAGCTGCGTCAGACCGCCAGCTTCGCGATGCCGTTCGTGAAAACCCGAACCGACGGCTCTCTGTTGGGCTTCCAGCGCAACCTCGTGATCACCGACACCGACCTCGTCGTCGACAAGGAGGTCAGCGGCGACGAGCCGACGCTCAATCTCAGGGGCCGCGACCTCCGGTTCGCCAAGCTCGACCGAACCGATTTACATCAGGCCGACCTCACCGGCGCGGACCTCTCCGATGCGAGCCTCGCTGGCGCCGACTTGCGCAGGGCGGTGTTGAGCTGCGCCAGCCTCGACGAGTTGTTGCTGACCGAGAACCGCGTCGCGGCCCGCTGCGTCTCTGCACG
>CAMDBL010000046.1 GCA_945889015.1 Devosia equisanguinis | reverse complement strand
AACGCCGTGAACCCGCACACCTGGCTCGCAGACACCCTGACCAAGCTTGTCAACCGCTGGCCAGCCTCCCGCATCGACGAGCTGATGCCCTGGGCCTACGTGAAAACCGATCCGGCGGCCGTCAACGTGTGAGCAGTGCAGCGCTTACGCTTGACCGCGAGGCCGAAGCCGCCCCCTTCGCGCGGGCCGATCGTGACGTCCGCCGTCACTTCCACCTTCGACCCGTCCTTCTTCTGCTGCTTGGCGACGAAATCGATCGCGCCGGCATAGCAGGCGGCATAGCCGGCCGCGAACAGATGCTCCGGCGTGGTGGTGCCGGGCTTGCCGGGGCCACCCATCGCCTTGGGCACCGACAGATCCGCCTTGACCGAGCCGTCGCTCGCCTCGGTATGCCCATTGCGGCCGCCTCTGGCCGTCGCGGTCGCCGTGAACAGATGCTTGATCGTGTCCATGTCGCGCTCCTCGGTTCTCATGCAGGGAACGGTCGTGCCCGGCCCATCGGCCTGATGGTCGATGTGAGCGCGGGCGGCCCGGCGGACAAGTGCCCCACGGGCGACCGACGCCCATGTCTCGCGAGCGCCACGTGCGGCACGGCACCGGTGCCGCTCTCGCATGGGTGATGTGCGCTCCAGCGAAGCCGCCGCTCACCTTTCGTCTTGCCGCGGACGGCGACGACAGTATGTTCGTGCCCGGGAAACGCGAGGGTACGACAATTCCAGCTTCCGATCGCTCGATGTGGCGCAATCTCTTTCTCCTGGCGTGCTGTCAGGCCGTGGGCCAAGCCGGCAACACCGCGATGTTCGCCGCCACTGCGCTGTCGGTGTCGACGTTCTATCCAATGAAGGATCTCGCCACCCTGCCGGTGACGATGCAGCATCTCGGCGTCATGCTGTCGGTGTTCCCGGCGGCGGCGCTGATGCAGCGGCGCGGGCGCGGCTTCGGATTCCGGCTCGGCTCCGTCGTCGGGATGCTCGGCGCGGGAACCGTCGCCTTCGGTCTCCATCAGGCGAGCCTCGTGCTGATGTGCCTTGGCGGGCTGATCCTGGGCTACGCCGTCGCGAGCCTGCAGATGTATCGCTTCGCCGCGGTCGAGCTGGTGCCACCGACACACGCCGCGAAGGCGATCTCGTGGGTGACCGCCGGCGGCGTCGCCGCAGGCGTGATCGGGCCGAGCATGGTGCGCGCCACGCACGAGCTGGTGATGCCGACCTACCTCGCGACCTATCTCGGCATGATCGGGCTGCACGTCATCGTGTTCACGCTGATGGCCTTCGTTCGGTTTCCGGCAGCCCCCCTGCAGGCACCGGTCGCCGCTGGGACCACGCCGAAGCCGGTGCTGCCCGCCCGTCCACTGTCGGAGATCGCGGCGCAGCCCCGCTTCATCGTGGCCGTGATCGGCGGCATGTCGGCGTTCGGCACGATGTCGCTGCTGATGAGCGCCTCGCCCCTCGCCATCGTCGCGTGCGGCCTGCCGCACACCGAGGCGCACTGGGTCATCTTCCTGCACGTCATGGGCATGTTCGTGCCGTCGTTCTTCACAGGCAACCTGATCACGCGGTTTGGCGTGCTCAACGTCATGCTGTGGGGCATCGCCGTGTTCCTGCTCGGCATCGTCGCCGCCCTGCTCGGCCAATCCGACTGGCACTTCCGCATCGCGCTGACGCTGAACGGCATCGGCTGGAACTTCCTGTTCATCGGCTCGACCACGCTGGTCACCACCTGCTACCGGCCGAGCGAGCGCGGCAAGGTACAGGCGCTGAACGACTTCCTGGTGTTCGGCACGACCGCGACGGCGAGCTTCCTCGCCGGCATCCTGCAGGAGCGGCTCGGCTGGTTCCCGCTCAACGCCTACTCGATCGCGCTGGTCCTGGCGGCGCTGGCAGCCGTCGGCTGGCTGCGGCTCAGGCCGCCGCTCCAGCCGGCTGCGTGACGGGCGCCATCGAACCGAATTGCTCCCGCATCCCCCGACCCGCTATTGTCGCCGGGAACCCGACACCACGCCGAGGGGCACCGCCACGATGACCGCCGCCGCCGAAACCATCGATCCCGCCGCGCTCAAGCCCTACATCTCGCGCGCACTCGAATCCGCCCTGCCGCAGAACGAGGCGGAGGAGGCGTTCGACGTGATCATGTCGGGACGCGCCACGCCGGCCCAGATCGGCGGCTTCCTGATGGTTCTGAGATTGCGCGGCGAGTCGATCGAGGAGATTACCGGCGCTGCCACGATCATGCGTGCCAAGGCCAAGCGCGTGCAGGCCCCGGCGGGCGCGATCGACATCGTCGGCACCGGCGGCGACGGCAAGGGCACGCTCAACATCTCGACGACTGCGGCGCTGGTTGTGGCGAGCCTCGGCGTGCCGGTCGCCAAGCACGGCAATCGCGCACTGTCGTCGAAATCGGGCGCCTCGGACGCGCTGACCAGCCTCGGCGTCGACATCAACGCGCCTGTCGAGGTGATCGAGCGGAGCCTGCGCGAGGCGGGCTTCGGCTACATGAACGCGCCGAACCACCACTCGGCCATGCGCTTCGTGCTGCCGGCCCGGGTCGAGCTCGGCGTGCGCACCATCTTCAATATCCTGGGACCGCTGACCAACCCGGCCGGCGTCCAGCGCCAGCTCACCGGCACGTTCTCACGCGCACTGATCCGGCCGATGGCGGAGACGCTGCGCGCGCTCGGTTCCGAGAAGGCCTGGCTGGTGCACGGCACCGACGGCACCGACGAGATCTCGATCGCGGGACCGACCTATGTCGCCGGCCTCGCCGACGGCAAGGTGACGCTGTTCGACATCAAGCCGGAGGATGCGGGACTGCCCGAGCATCCCTTTGGCCACATCCTCGGTGGCCGGCCCGAGGAGAACACGGTGAAGCTCAAGGCGCTGATAGCCGGCGATATGTCGCACGGCATCATGGCGTACCGTCACGCGGTGATGCTGAACGCAGCCGCAGCCCTGCTGATCGCCGACAAGGTCGCGACCTTGACTGAGGGCGCCGGTCTCGCCGCGAAGGCCATCGACGAGGGCCGCGCCCGCGCCACGCTCGACAAGCTCGTCGCGATCACGACGGGCAAGATGTGAAGGCCTTGCTTTCCCCATCGCAGCCCGCGATGGGGAAAGGGTGTCTCAAGCCGAGCAGCTGCCGCCGCCGAGCACACAGAACTTGGCGCAATGGGAATGACAGAGCTTCACCGCGCCCTTGTCGAACATGCCGCCGTCGGCCGCGAGCGATTGCGCCAGCGTGCTGCCCATCTCGAACGCCGGCTCGTACGGCAGCAGCGTGCACGGCACCACGGTCGGCTTTTCCGCACCCTTACGCTTCACGATCATCCGGCTCGACGCGCACATCATGTCGGCCGGATTCTTGTGCAGGATGCCCCAGCACGCGGTGGTGATCTCGGGCACGTCGTGCTGACCGTCCATCTCGGGGAAAAGCAGCACCTGCGACGGGTTCGCGGCATCCAGCCGCCAGCCGCGCTCGGCCGAGAGCCGGGCATAGCCCTCGCGCGACTCGGCGTCCGGCTCCGCCCAGCAGGTCCGCCCGGCGATGGCGAGATTGAACCCCGTCGCGCTCAGCCAGTCGATGCCGGCGAGCGTTTTGGCCCAGGTTCTCGGACCGCGCTCGGCCTCGTGCAGAGCCTGGCTGTGATGATCGAGGCTGACGCGGATCTTGAGCTGCTCGCCGTGCGCCTCGCGCAAGTCGGCGAGTCCGCGCTTGATCCTCGGCCGCTGCATCGGCTGCATGGCGTTGGTCAGCAGCAGCACGCGATGCCCCCGCCCGAGCGCATCGCCGAGCATTTCCAGGATGTCGGGATTGAGGAACGGCTCGCCGCCGGTGAAGCCGATCTCGGGCGTGCCGAGCTTCAGCGCCGCGATCTCGTCGAAATAAGCCGCCACCTCGGCCGCCGTCAGATAGACGAGGCGGTCGTTGCTCGGGCTCGAGTCGATGTAGCAGTTGCGGCAGGTGATGTTGCAGAGCGTACCGGTGTTGATCCAGAGCGTCTCCAGCCGCTGCAGCGCGACCTTGGCCCGCGGCTCGCCTTTCGCCGTCCAGTCGGGGATGGCGAATTTGCCCGCTGCCCCAGCCTCGTCCCGAATGTGCAGATCCTGCTTCACGTGAGTCCCACCTCTCCCTGCAGCCGAAACCGACCTCGCTGGCCAACAACCATCCGCGCACACACTTAGCACGGGGCGAAGTCACGCCCTACTCACAACCGCGTAGGCCAAGTAGGCTGCCCACGTGGGCTCGCGACGGAGGCTGGCAACAGGCTGTTCGCCGAGCGGCGGCACTTCGTTACACACGAGGGGTGACAACACCCCGGGGGCGACCTAAGTCTGCGGCGGCGCGCCATGCTGTTGCGCCGCCGCAACTGACTGGGATACCCGATGGCCGCTGCCCTGCTCGCACTGAAGAACATCCATCTCACCTTCGGCAGCACGCCGCTGCTCGAAGGGGCCGGCATCGAGGTGGCGCCGGGCGATCGCATCTGCCTCGTCGGACGCAACGGCTCGGGCAAGTCGACGCTGATGAAGATCGCCGCCGGCCTGATCGAGCCCGACAGCGGCGAGCGCTTCGTCCACCCAAACGCCTCCGTCCGCTATCTGGCACAGGAGCCCGACCTCGCCGGCTATGAGAACGTCCGCGCCTACGTCGAGGCCGGCCTCGGGCCGGCGGACGATCCCTACCAAGCGCAGGAGGCGCTGCGCGAACTCGGCATGTCCGGCGACGAGACGCCCGAGAACCTGTCCGGCGGCGAGTTGCGCCGCGCGGCGCTGGCGCGTGCGCTCGCCGCCCGCCCCGACGTGCTGCTGCTCGACGAGCCGACCAATCACCTCGACCTGCCGGCGATCGAGTGGCTCGAATCGGCCCTCAAATCGACCCGCTCGGCCATCGTCCTGATCAGCCATGACCGGCGGTTCCTGGAGAACCTGTCCCGCTCCACCGTCTGGATCGACCGCGGCATCGCGCGGCGCATCGACCAGGGCTTCGCCCACTTCGAGGCCTGGCGCGACGGCGTCCTCGACAAGGAGGAGAGCGAGGCCCACAAGCTCGACCGCAAGATCGCCCGCGAGAACCAGTGGATGCACGGCGGCGTCACCGGACGGCGCAAGCGCAACGTCCGCCGCGTCGCGCTGCTGTGGGAGATGCGCCAGCAGAAGCAGGAGGCGCGCAAGGCCGTCGGCAGCGCCCGCATGCAGGTGTCGGAAGGCGGCCAGTCGAGCCGGCTGATCGTGGAGGCGGAAGGCATCGCGAAAAGCTTCGGCGACCTCACCGTCGTCGCCGATTTCACCACCCGCATCCTGCGCGGCGACCGAATCGGCTTCGTCGGCCCCAACGGAGCGGGAAAGACGACGCTGCTGAAGCTCCTGACCGGCGCGCTCGCCCCCGACGCCGGCACCATCAAGCTCGGCGCCAGCCTCGACCTCGTCACCCTCGACCAGCGCCGCGACGAGTTGAACCCGGAATGGACCGTCGCCGAGGCGCTGACCGGGGGCAAAAGCGACAAGGTGACCATCAACGGCCAGGTCCGCCACGTCGCCAGCTACATGAAGGATTTCCTGTTCCAGTCCGAGCAGGCGCGCACGCCGCTGCGCGTGCTGTCGGGCGGCGAGCGGGCCCGGCTGATGCTAGCCCGCGCCTTCGCCAAGCCCTCCAACGTGCTCGTCCTCGACGAGCCGACCAACGATCTCGACCTCGAGACCCTCGACCTGCTGCAGGAGCTGATCGCGGACTATTCCGGAACCGTGATGCTGGTCAGCCACGACCGCGACTTCCTCGACCGCTGCGTCACCTCCGTCATCGCCTCCGAAGGCGACGGTGAATGGACCGAATACGCCGGCGGCTATTCCGACATGCTGGCGCAGCGCAAGGGCCAGGATCTGGCGGCCCGGGGGGAGGGACGCTTCACCGGCATCAAACCCCTTGCCTCGGCACCCCCGAGCGACAAGTCGGGGGCCGGCACCGCAGGCGGCAAGCGCAAACTCTCCTTCAAGGAGAAGCACGCGCTGGAAACGCTACCCGCCAATATGGCCAAGCTCGAGGCCGAGATCGCAGCCCTTCAAAAGGCGATGGCGGATCCCGCCCTCTTCACCCGAGATCCCGGCAAGTTCGCCGCCACCAATACGCGGCTCGCGGCGGCCCAAGCCGAGCTCGCCGAGGCCGAGGCCCGATGGCTCGAGCTCGAACTGCTGCGCGAGGAGTTGGGGGGCTAGACCGCGGCGACACCTGCTCCGATGTCTCTGCGCATTTCCGTCCTGCCCGTACCAGCGAAATCGTCCTATGCTCGCCGCGGGGGCGGGCGCGTCGCGTCCGCGGAGCTGGGAGAGCCGCGATGCTTGAGCGCTTGTTCGATCTTGCAGGGAACAGGACCACGGTCAGGACGGAGGTCCTCGCCGGGGTCACCACGTTCGTGACGATGGCCTACATCATCTTCGTCAACCCATCGATCCTGGCGGACGCGGGGATGGACAAGGGCGCGGTATTCGTCGCCACCTGCCTCGCGGCCGCGTTCGGCTCCGCGCTGATGGGCTGTGGGCCAACTATCCCGTGGCGCTGGCGCCGGGCATGGGCCTCAACGCCTACTTCACGTACGGCGTCGTCAAGGGCATGGGCCATTCCTGGGAGACCGCGCTCGGCGCGGTGTTCCTGTCGGGCATCCTGTTCCTGATCGTCAGCGTCACGCATATCCGCGAATGGGTGATCAACGCGATGCCGCGCAGCCTGAAGCTCGCCATCGCGGCCGGCATCGGCCTGTTCCTCGCGATCATCGGCCTGAAGAGCGCGGGCATCGTCATCGCACATCCAGCGACGCTGGTGACGCTCGGTGATCTCAAGGCGCCGGCCGCCGCGCTCGCGGCCCTTGGCTTCGTGCTGATGGCGGCGCTCGATGCCCGCCGCGTACCCGGCGCGATCCTGATCGGAATCCTCGTCGTTGCCCTCGCCGGCATGGCGCTCGGCCAGAACAGCTTCGGCGGGCTCGTTTCGATGCCGCCCTCGATCGCACCGGTGTTTCTCAAGATGGACGTGATGAAGGCGCTGGAGATCGGCCTCATCTCGATCGTGTTCACGTTCTTCTTCGTCGACGTGTTCGACAATACCGGCACACTGGTCGGGGTCGCGCACAAGGCCGGCCTCGTCAATCCGGACGGCACGTTGCCCCGCGCCAACCGTGCGTTGACGGCGGATTCGGTCGCCGCCATCGCCGGCGCCGCGCTCGGCACCTCGACCACCACCAGCTATATCGAGAGCGCGGCCGGCGTGAACGCGGGCGGCCGTACCGGCCTGACGGCCGTGACGGTCGCCGCGCTGTTCGTTCTGGCGCTGTTCTTCGCGCCACTGGCGGGCTCGATCCCGGCGTTCGCGACCGCGCCCGCGCTCGTCTACGTGGCCTGCCTGATGATGGGCGCGGTGCGCGAGATCGACTTCGACGACGCCACCGAGTACGTGCCCGCCGTGATCACGATCGCCGCGATGCCGCTGACATTCTCGATCGCGCACGGCATCGCGTTCGGGTTCATCACCTACGCCGGGATCAAGCTGCTGTCCGGACGCCCGGGCGAAATCGGCCTCGCGGTCGGAATCCTGGCCGTGCTGTTCCTGGTCAAGTTCGCGCTGCTGTGAGGCGAACGCTCGACCTCCGGCCACGGACTGTCTCCATGGCCGGAGGCTTCGGGTGTATCGATCTCGCCACCACCGGCGTCACATGCCCGGGAGGATGGCGATGTCGGAAATCGTGCCGCTCAGGCCGGCGATCGCCCCCACCGACGTGGCGGCGCCGGTCTTGAGGTCGACGGAATGGAGCTTGCCGCCGGTCAGCAGCCAGCCGGTATTGCCGCCTTTGCCGTCCGCCAGGATGTCGAACGCGACGGGGCCGTCGAGCTTGACGCCGAGTTTGCCCATGCCGACGAGCACGCCGTCGTTGGGCGGGGCCTGCTTGACCAGCATGCCGGTGGCGCCGTCGATATTGTAGAGCGCCGTCTCCTTGGTGCCGGCGATGCTGTTGGTGTAGGCGCCCGCCCCCACCTTCGGCGCCGTGCCCTTGGCCGCATCCGACTCCGCGTACTTCAGCGATCCATCGACCGTCGCCTTGCCGTCGTCGACGTTGACGCGCAGGTTCATGCCCGTGCTCGACAGAATGCGCATACGATCGGCCACCGGATTGAAGTCGATCGAGATGGTGGCGCCCGCGGGAAGCGCCTCGCTGAGTTGGCTCTTCTTCTCCCACTTGCCGGTCTTGGCATCGACGACGACGATGGCGCCGCTCGCGGACACGCCATAGAGCTTGCCATCGGCGGGCCGGACATCCATGCCGACCAGCATCGCGTTGTCGGCGAGCGCGACCGAGCCCACGGCTTTCTTCTGATCCGTATCGACCCAGACGATCGATTTTCCGTCCTTCAACGCGGCCAGCGTCGCGGCGGTGGCGGCGCTCGCCCCCAGGGCACCGGCGAGGCCAACGACGATGGAGGTCTTGACGATCTTTACAAGGCGCATATCGCATCTCCCGAACATGACTGCTGCTCCCATTCGATCGGAGCTGTCGGAGATACGGGGGCCTTCGAGGCCGGTTTCAGTGACGTGAATTTTTTCGCACTTTTTTCCGGCCCGGCCTATCGGCATACGTCTGACTCTGCCGTCAGAGCGTCGCGGGCATCAGCTTGGTGTGGAGCGCCGGCGCGGTGGGACGGCCCGTCGGCGAGCCACCGGCCGGCTCCAGGCTGACGCCGAACGTGGCCCGCTCCAGCAGGCTTTTATCGAACGTGGTCAGGCTCTTGCGCGTCGGGCCGAGTTGCTGGTCGACGAGACCGAGCGACAGCGGCGCGGGCCCGAGACTGTCGGACGCGATCCAGAGCTGATAAGTCTTGCCCGGCACCGGCTCGGCCGACACCGGCCGCAACGTCAGCTCGCGCCTTTCCAGATTGATGGAAAGAATGAAAACGGGCTGGACGTCGCCCTTCTGGAACACGCCGACGTAGGTTCCCGCGGCCGGACGCGTCACCTCGCGCACACCGGCGACGGCCAGCAGGCAGGCCGCTGCCGCGGTCGCCGCGATGGTCATGCGCCGCCACAGCGCGACACTGCGCTTCAGCCGGGCCACCTCGGCGAGCGAGACCGGGACCGCCGCATCGGGGTGCGATGGCGACGCGATCGCCGCTTCGATCCGCGCGAGGAGATCCGACTGCGGAGCGATCGGCTGCGTCAGCGTATCGAGCGGCGCGAGTTGCCGTTCCCACGCCTGGATCGCCGCGTCCAAGACCGGTTCGCGCTGGCGACGCGCGGCCACGGCGGCGCGCTCGGCCGCATCCAGCGTACCAAGCACGTACTCGCCTGCGAGCGCATCGATGTCGTCCGGCGTGGTCATGACGTGAGACAACTCTTGAGCTGCTTGAGGCTTCGATGCAACCAGGTCTTGATCGTGCCGGCGGGATGTCCGAACCGCTGCCCCAATTCTTCCCGCGACAGACCTTCCAGATACGCGAGCCTGACGATCTCGCGCCGCTCGGGCTCCAGCGCGTCGATGCACGCGAGCAGCCGGTCGTACTCGCCGGCCGCTTCCAGCCGCTCCGAGGCGAGCATCTGCGGGTCGGCGATCTCGAGAGCAGCCTTGTGGTCGTCGAGTTGCAGCGGCATGACCTTGCGGATCTCGTCCAGGGCGCGGTTTCTAGCGATCGACACCATCCACGTGATCGGGGAGGCCCGCGCCGGGTCGAATGTGCCCGCATGCCTCCAGATCCGCACATAGGTCTCCTGCAATACCTCGTCGGCGAGATCCCGCCTTCTCAGGATACGAAGCACCACCCCGTAGAGTTTCGCGCTCGTCGCCGCATAGAGCGCGCGAAACGCCTCGCGGTCCTCCGCCGCCACACGCCGGAGCAGGTCGACGATCGCTGATGCCTGATCCGTCATGAAGCCTTGTCGAGAGTCCGGGCCGACCTGCCCGATCGCCTAAGGGCGCGCGAGCAGCGCCGGCCGATTGGAGCCCGCCAGGGTGCCCCGTGTCCAGCGCCACTTCACGCTTTCTTCATCTCGTTCCACCAGGGGCAACTGCCGACACCGATCTGGTAGTTGCCGGGCATCACCTGCACCGGCTCGCGCTGGCCGTCCGCTGCGGCCTTCATGCGCATCGCGCGGGCCTCCGCCATCAGCTCCGGCGCGAGCCAATTGCGATCGTGGCCCCAAAGGCTAGGCCCGTACGTCACCTCCTCCGGCTTCCATGTGTCGGGATCGATGCTCTTGCCGCCCCAGCCGTATTCCATCAGGAAGTCGTCGGGCGTGCGGGCGTAGAACGACGTCATCAGATCGTTGATGTGGCGGCCGAGCGTGGTGCCGATCCGTCCCGGCGTCTGCAGCGCGATGTCGTAGCCCTGGCCGACATCGTCGAGGCTGCACAGCTCCATCATCAGGTGATGGACGCCACGCTTGCCGGTCTCGATCATCGCGAAGCTGTGGTGGCGCGGGTTGACGTGGAAGAAATACGCCTTGAACGGCTTCGTGGTGAAGTCGCTGAGCTTGA
Source organism: Devosia equisanguinis (assembly GCA_945889015.1). Taxonomy (GTDB): domain Bacteria; phylum Pseudomonadota; class Alphaproteobacteria; order Rhizobiales; family Hyphomicrobiaceae; genus CAMDBL01. The sequence continues at coordinate 13,388 of CAMDBL010000046.1, read as the reverse complement.
AGCCGAGCACGTCGACGTAGAACCACATCAGGTCGTCGACGCGCTCGACGTGCAGCACCGCGTGGCCGACGCCGAGGGTTCCGGTCCGGAATCCGGAGATCGAGCGCCCCGGCGTGAACGGCTCGTCGGCCACCTCCGCGCCCCAGAACGCCTCCAGCTTGTTGCCCGCCGGATCGGCGAAGCGGATGCCGCCGGTGATGCCGCGCAAGCCGCATTCGGCACGCGGGATCTGAGCGACTTTCACCTTCGCCACCTCGAGCCGGCCGGCCAGCCCATCGGCCGCCGACGCACTCTCGACCTCCCAGCCGAACACGAAGCCGTCCTCCTGCTCGGTCGAAACGACGATGCGCTGCTTGCGGTCGTCCATCCGGAACCGAAGCAGGCTGCCGGTCTTTTCGACGAGCTGGAGACCGAGGAATTTCTCACCGTAGTCGGCCCAATCCGAAAGCCTGCTCGAGCGGATGCCGACGTAGCCGAAAGACTGCAGGGTCATGGCGTCCTCCAATGATCGTGCCGCTGCGGGCGGGCTTTTGCGGCGATGATGGAGCCACCGACATCAGGGTGCAAGGGGGAATGCCCCGACCGGCGTCCGGGATTAAGGGGGCCGGACATCTGGGCCCCGTCTCGCCTCCAGGCGCGACGGGTCCAGGACGTCCGGCCCCTCCCCCCTTTGAAATCAGCGCAGCAGCAGGTTGGGCAGCCACAAGGTCAGGGCCGGGATGTAGGTGACCAGCAGCAGGACGAAGATCATCGGAACGTAGAAGATCATGATCGAGCGCGACACCTGCTCCATCGTCACCTTGCCGATAGCGCAGCCGACCGCCAGAGTCGGCCCGACCGGCGGCGTGAGAAGTCCGATGCCGAGGTTGAAGATCATGACGATGCCGAAATGGACCGGATCGATCCCGAACTTCTGAATCACCGGCAGGAACACCGGCGTGCAGATCAGCAGCATCGGCGCGAGGTCCATGAACGTGCCGAGCACCAGCAGCAGAACATTCACGTAGAGCAGGAACACATACTTGTTCGACGAGATCGCCCCGAACAATTCGGCCGCCATTGCCGGGATCCGCATCAGCGCCATCATGTAGCCGAACGCGACCGAGAAGCCGATCATGATCATCACCATGCCGACCGTGCGCACGACGCGGCCGATCAGCAGCGGCAACTCGCTCCACTTGTAGCTGCGATAGACGAACATGGTCACGAGGAACGCCCACACGCAGGCGACGGCGGCACTTTCGGTCGGCGTGAAGATCCCCGACAGGATGCCGCCCATGATGATGACGACGGTGACCAGTCCCCAGACGCTGTCGACCGCGATCCGCAAGGCCTGCCGCAGCGGGATCGGCTCGCCCTTCGGCAGGTTGTTGCGGTAGGCATAGATCAGCACCAGAGCCATCAGCGACAGGCCGAGCAGGATGCCGGGGATGATGCCGCCGATGAAGAGATGCGCGACCGAGACGGTGCCCCCCGCCGCCAGCGAGTAGATCACCATGTTGTGCGATGGCGGAATGAGCAGCGGCTGCAGCGATCCCGACACGGTGACGTTGACGGCGAACAGGCGGGGATAGCCGGCCTTGATCATCTGCGGGATCATCACCGAGCCGATCGAGGCGGTGTCGGCGACGGACGAGCCGGAGATGGCCCCGAAGATCGACGACGCCAGCAGGTTGACCAGCGCCAGGCCGCCGCGAATGAACCCGACGAAGATCTTGGCGAGATTGATGATCCGCTCGGCCATGCCACCCTCGCCCATGATGGCGCCGGCGAGGATGAAGAAGGGAATGGCGAGCAGCGGAAAATCGTCCATGCCGTCGGACGTCTTCAGCGCGATCGCCTCGAGCGGGATGTCCATGTAGAGGGCCGCCAGTATCGAGGCGAGACCCAGCGCATAGGCGACCGGCATGCCGATCAGGCAGAGAACCATGAAGCTGCCGAGCAGCACCAGCGCATTCATGTCAGCATCCCGCCCGTTCTATTCCGACGACACCGTTCCGTGCACCAACTCGTCCTCGCTGGGCGGCGGCGCGAACCAGTCGCCCTTGATGAAGCGCTCGATGATGAACAGCACCATGATGAAGCTCGCGATCGGCACGGGCAGGTAGGACACGCCGACCGAGACCGCGGGGAACTCCGCGATGCTCTGATACCAGGTGCGCTGCACGAGACTGATCGCGAACCGGAGCATCAGCAGGTTGGTCGCCAGCATGGCGAGTTCGATGACGACGCCGAGCAGCACGCGATGGACGCCCGTCAGCGCGTTCGGCAGCATGCCGACGCCGATGTGGAGATGCTCGCGGTAGCACACGACCGCGGACAGGAACGAGATCACGATCATCAGCAGGATGGCCATCGGCTCGGGCCACGACGAGGCGCTGTTGAGCACGTAGCGGGTGAACACACCGTAAGGAATGATCAAGGTGATGACGACAAGCGCCGTGCCTGCGATGACGACGCAGGCACGGTGCAGAGCCTCCATGGCACGGAGATAGGCATCTGTCATGAGGTCGCTCCGGGCGCGGGAAGGCGGCCGGCATCCGGGGGAAACGAGGCCGGATGCCGGCGAAACGAGGTGTGCGGGGACCTACTTGACGGCGCTGATACGCTCGATCAACGCCTTGTGCTGAGCGCCGTACTTGTCCCATACGGACTTCACGGCCGCCTGGAACGGCGCCTTGTCTGAGACCTCGTTGACGATGGCGCCGGCCGCGATCATCTTCTTCAGCGACTCCTGCTCGCGCTGGTACCAGAGCTTGCGCTGATCCATCTGGGCCTCCTTGGAGACCTTGACGATCAATGCCTGGTCGTCCTTCGACATCGCCTCGAAGCTCTTCTTCGAGAACACCAGGATCTCCGGGATCATCAGGTGGCCGGTCTTGGAGTAGTATTTCGCGTAGCGGTAATGCTGGCCGGAATCGTAGCTCGGCTCGTTGTTCTCGGCGCCGTCGACGACGCCCGTCTGCATGCCGTTGATGAGCTGGTCGAAGCCCATCGCGACGCCGTTGCCGCCGAGCGCGTTCATGGTGTCGACGAACAGCGGGTTACCCATCATGCGGATCTTCAGACCCTTGAGGTCCTCGACCTTGGTGATCGGCTTCTTCGAATTGTAGACGTGGCGCTGGCCGGCATTCATGTAGCACAGGCCGATCAGGCCGGCGGTCGGGTGCTTGGAGAGCTTGTCGAGCAGCTCCGTGCCGATCGGGCCGTCGATCACCTTCTCCATGTGCGTGACGTCGCGGAACACGAACGGGAGATTGAAGACGTTGAACTCGGGCACCAGCGGTCCCATCGGACCCACCGAGATGCGGGCGATCTGCAGCGCGCCGACCTGGGCCTGCTCGATCATCTCCTTCTCGCCGCCGAGCTGCATCGAGGGGAACATCTGGATCGAGAGCCGGCCGTTGGTCGCAGTCTCGAGCTTCTTGCCCATCGCCTCGACCGCGGCCACCGTCGGATAGCCGGTCGGATGCACGTCGGTGGCCTTGAGCACCATCTTCGCCTGCGCCTGAGCGGCACCGGCCCCGAACCCGGCCACGGCGGCCATTGCTGCTCCGCCGGCGCCAAGCTTCAGCACATCGCGCCTGTCCAAGCGCCTGCCCATATGACGATTGATCATGAAAGCTCTCCCTTTGACGCCTCACAAACCGGCTGCCAATCGCCGGCTCGCAACCGTTCCTCCTGAATGCGTGCGCAGTGGCCGGTTGATCCCGGCTCGTCGACTGCTGCCGTCCTGTCCGTCTCGACCGCTTGCACGACATTGTCGCAAGACGATCGGCGCGGGGACTTGCTGGCCGCATCGGCTCCTGATAATTAACTTGTACGATGACCAGACATCCGACGTCAAGATCCACAACGGGCGACGAAACCTCGCCACTGTTGAAACCGCTCCGCCCCGCGCGCAACCGCACCGCGGAGGTGGTCGAGCGCATTGCCGGAGAGATCCGCAGTGGCCGGTTGGAATCCGGCGCGCGGCTGCCCACCGAGCAGGAGCTGATGGCGGCGATGGGCGTCTCGCGCACCGTCGTCAGGGAAGCGGTCGCGGCGCTGCGGGCGGAAGGTCTCGTCACCACCCGCCAGGGGCTCGGAGCCTTCGTCGCGGTGGAGGCCAGCCGCGTCGCGTTCCGCATCGCCTCCGAGGGGAAGGCCGGCTCGAACGCGATCGGCGACATCGTCCGTGTGCTCGAGCTTCGGCTCGCCGTCGAGGTCGAAGCGGCGGCATTGGCCGCCGAGCGGGCCAGTCCGATCGAGGCCAAGCGCATTCACGCGGCGCTGCTGGCGGTCGATGCGGCGATCGCTCGCGGCGAGACCGCCGTCGCCGAGGACTTCGCCTTCCACCGGGCCATTGCCGACGCGACCGGCAACTCGCATTTCTCCGAGTTCCTCGACTTCCTCGGCCGGCACGTCATTCCGCGGCAGGCGCTGCGGGCGGCGCAGGGCACGCCCGGCGAACAGCGCGCCTACCTGCAGCGCATCCAGAAGGATCATGCGCGCATTGCCGAGGCGATCGCCGCGCGCGACGTCGGGGAGGCACGACGGACGATGCGCGCTCATCTGATGAAGAGCCTCGAGCGGTACAGAACGATCGCGGCCGCGGCCGCCGGCGCATGAACCGCCGCGGCGCGGTCGAGGCAGCGAGGGAAGGATCGGCGATGAGGAAAGTTCTATTGACGGGAGCAGCCGGCGGCGTCGGCACGATGATCCGTCCGCTGCTGCGCGAGATTTATCCCGAACTCGTGCTGAGCGATCTCATCGAGCCCGCAAACCTGCAGGCGAACGAGCCGTTTCGCGCCGCCGACCTCGCCGATCTCGCCGAGGTGGAGGCAGCCGCAGAGGGCATGGAGGGCATCCTCCATCTCGGCGGTTTCTCGGTCGAGGGCCCGTGGGACACCATTCTCCAGGCCAACATCGTCGGCTGCTACAATCTGTTCGAAGCCGCACGGCGCCAGGGCGTGAAGCGCGTCGTGTTCGCCTCCTCCAACCACGCGATGGGCTTCTATCCGCGCCGCAGCCACGTCGGCATCGACGCCATCCACCGCCCGGACAGCCGCTACGGCGTCAGCAAGGCGTTCGGCGAGGCGGTCGGCGCCATGTTCGCGGACAAGCACGGCCTCGGCGTGCTCTCGATCCGCATCGGCAACGTCGGCGACAAGCCGATCGACAAACGCCGGCTCGCGATCTTCCTGCATCCCGAGGATCTGGTGCAGCTCATGCGCATCGGCCTCGAGCATCCCGCCATCGGCTACGAGGTCGTCTACGGAATGTCTTTCAACGAGAGGGCTTGGTGGGACAATTCCCGCGCCTACGCGCTCGGCTATCGCCCCAGGCATCGCGCCGAGGACCATGTCGCCTTCGCACTCGAGGGCGAGGCCCGCAACCCGCCCGATCCCGTCGGTGATTTCTTCCAGGGCGGCACGTTCTGCTCCGCCGAGTACACCGCCGGGCTGCCGGATTGAAAGGCGAACGGAGTTCTCGCATGAGCATGAACCTCGCAGAGCTGCGGCGCACCCTCGGATCAGGCCTGCTCGCGTTTCCGGTCACTCATATGACACCAGGCCTCACGCTGGACGAAGGCCGCTACCGCCAGAGCATCCACACCAATGTCGAAAACGGCGCTGTCGGCCTGTTCGCGCCGGGCGGGACCGGTGAATTCTTCTCGCTGACGCTGGAGGAGACGCGGCAAGTGACGCGGGCCGCCGTGCAGGAAGCGAAAGGCCGCGTACCGATCGTGGGCGGGACCGGCTACGGCACCGCGATGGCGGTCGAGTTCGCCAAGGCGGCGGAAGCGGCGGGTGCCTCCGCCGTGCTGGTGCTGCCGCCCTATCTCATCGCCGCCGAGCAGGCCGGTCTCGAGCGCCACGTCGACGCGATCTGCGCGAGCATCGGCATCGGCGTCATCGTCTACAACCGCGACAATGCCATTTTCGCCGCCGAGACGGTGGCGAGGCTCGCGGACCGGCACCCCAACCTGATCGGCTTCAAGGATGGCCGCGGCGACGTCGAGCAGCTCGTCCGTGTCCGCCAGATCGTCGGCGACCGGCTGGTCTACGTCGGCGGCATGCCGACCGCGGAGGTGTTCGCGGTGCCCTACTATGCGGCAGGGTTCACCACCTATTCCTCGGCCGTCTACAATTTCCTGCCCAAGACGGCGATGACCTTCTTCACGGCCTTGCACGCGGGCGACCGGCAGACGACGGATCGCCTGCTCAAGTCGTTGTTCCTGCCCTACGTCGGCCTCAGGAGCCGCAAGCGAGGCTATGCCGTCAGCATCGTCAAGGCCGGCATGCGCATCGTCGGCCGCCCCGCGGGGCCGGTACGCCCGCCGTTGACGGATCTGACGGACGGCGAGCTCGACGAGCTGGCGGCGATGATCGAAGCGGCCGAGGCGGAGTGAGAGGGATCATGGCGGGACGCATTGAGGGCCCGGACGCACCCAGAATCATCCGTGTCCACCCGGCCGACAATGTCGCCATCGTGGTCGACGATCTGGGGCTTCCCGCAGGCACCGGCGTCGCGGCCGGCATCACGCTCGCCGAGCGCGTACCGCAGGGCCACAAGGTCGCGCTCACGCCACTGGCGAAAGGCGATGCCGTGCGGCGCTACGACACGGTCATCGGCACCGCCGCCGAGGCGATCCCCGCCGGCGGCTACGTCAGCGAAGCCCGCCTCGTCATGCCGGAGGCGCCAGCCCTCGACGATCTGCCGCTGGCGACGCGGCCGTCCCCCCTCGGCCCTCCGATCGAGGACACCACCTTCGAGGGCTATCGCAACCGCGACGGCAGCGTCGGCACCCGCAATCTGCTCGCGATCACGACGACCGTGCAGTGCGTGTCCGGCGTCGTCGAGCACGCGGTCGATCGCATCCGGCGCGAGCTGCTGCCGCGCTTTCCCAACGTCGACGGCGTCGTCGGCCTCGACCACATCTACGGCTGCGGCGTCGCCATCGACGCGCCGGACGCACCGATCCCGATCCGTACCCTGCACAACATCAGCCGCAATCCCAACTTCGGCGGCGAGACGATGGTGGTCAGCCTCGGCTGCGAGAAACTGCAGTCGGAGCGGCTGTTCGGGCCGCTGTTGCCTATGGGTGGGGACGGCGGCATCGGCCTCGTCACGTTGCAGGATCCAGCCAACGTCGGCTTCGAGGCGATGATCGCGTCCATCCTGCGCACCGCCGAGCGGCATCTGGAGCGCCTCGATCGCCGCCGGCGGACGAGCTGTCCGGCCTCGGCGCTGGTGGTCGGCATGCAGTGCGGCGGCTCGGACGCGTTTTCGGGCATCACCGCCAATCCTGCACTCGGCCACGCCAGCGACCTGCTGGTCCGGGCCGGCGCCACCGTCATGTTCTCCGAGAACACCGAGGTGCGCGACGGCATTGCCCAACTCACCGCCCGCGCCGCGACGCCCGACATCGCCCGCCGGATCATCGCCGAGCTCGACTGGTACGACCGCTATCTCGCGCGCGGCTCAGTCGATCGCTCCGCCAACACCACGCCCGGCAACAAGACGGGCGGCCTCTCCAACATCGTCGAGAAGGCGATGGGCTCGATCGTCAAGTCCGGCTCGGCGCCGATCGCGGGCGTGGTGGCGCCGGGCGAGCGGGCTCGGGGACCGGGCCTGCTCTACGCCGCGACTCCCGCCAGCGACTTCGTCTGCGGCACGCTGCAGATGGCGGCCGGCATGAACCTGCATGTCTTCACCACCGGCCGCGGCACCCCGTACGGCCTCGCCGCGGTGCCTGTGATCAAGGTCGCCACGCGCAGCGATCCCGCGCGCCGCTGGCACGATCTGATCGACGTCGACGCCGGTATCATCGCCACGGGTGCGGCGACCATCGAGGAGGTGGGGCGGCAGATGCTCGCCCTGATGCTGGAGGTCGCCAGCGGCAAGCCGACGTGCGCCGAGAAACTGCGCCTGTGGAACCAGCTCGCGCTGTTCAACCCGGCACCGATCACCTGATCAATCGAGAGCGGCCGGAGGGCGCGGCGCGGCGCGACACGCCACTGCCCTCCGTGCGTCGATCATCCGATCGTCTCGAGGCGGGCGTTGCCCTGGCGGTCGGCGAGCGCGTCGAGGTTCTTCATCAGCGGCGGCGAGATGGAGATTCCGTCCCGCGAGCGCTCGACCTGACGCACCGCCCGCTCGTCACCAGGCATCTTCACTTTCTGGCCGGGCATCGGCTTGGTCGCGCGCAGGTAATCGAGCGTCTCGTTGGCCTTGCGGCCGAACTGGGCCATCGGCATGAACCGGGTCGGGTCCAGTGCCAGGAAGAACTGGCCGGTATTGGTCATCGCCTTGGGATCGGCGTTGAAGTCGACCACGTCCTTGCCGAAATAGGCCCCGTTCATCGTGCCCGCGAGCAGGCCGATCATGATGTTGAGGCCGCTGCCCTTGTAGCCGCCGATCGGCAGCAGCACGCCCTCGCCGCTCTTGGACGCATCCGTGATCGGCTTGCCGTCGACCTTGCTCACCATCCAGCCTTCCGGCATCGCGATGCCCTGCAGCTCGTAGTTCTTGACGTTGCCGTAGGAGGTCACCGTGGTGGCGATGTCGAGCACCACCGGCGGGCGGTCGTCGCACGGCACGGCGATGGCGATCGGATTGGTGCCGAGGGACGGCTCCATGCTGCCCCAGGCCGCCATGTGGTTGGCGCTGGCGACTGCGGCGTACATGCCGACCATGCCCTGCTCGGCGGCGAGCGACGCGTAGACACCGGCGGCACCGGCGTGGTTGGAATGATGCATGCCGACCCAGGCGACGCCACACTCCCGGGCCGCCGCGATCGCGGTGCGCGCGGCGGTGTCGACCACGAGATGCCCCATGGCATTGTCGCCGTCGATCAGGGCGGTGGCGGCGGCGGTCTTGTGGACCTTGATGTCCGGACGGACGTTGACGCCGCCTTCTTCGATCCGCTTTACGTATTGCGGCAGCCGGAAGATGCCGTGGGCGTCGTTGCCGGCGAGATCGGCGGCCACCATCAGCTCGCCGATGCGCTTGGCGTCGGCTGCGGGCAGACCGGCCCTCTCGAACGAGCGCTGGATGAAGGCGACGACGGCAGCGGGCAGCGCGCGGCGGCCGCTGGTGGCAGGGGCGGACATGGGGACCTCGATCGGTTGCGACAGTGACGGGCCGGACCAGCCATCTCAATGGCCCGTCCGGCCCGAGCGGGCTCGATGGAGTTGGGCGTCACGCGGCGCGCTCGACCCAACTCCCGCGCACATCAGTCCTTCATCTTCAAGAGCTGCTCGGCGTTGCGGTACAGGATGGTCTCCTTGTCCATGCCCGAGATCTGCTGGCGCTTCACCACCGCCGGGCAGTCGAGGTTGCCCATGTCGAAGGGATAGTCGGAGCCGAGCAGAACGTGATCGGCGGTATAGTTGTTGACCAGGAACTGCAGCGCGCCGTCGAAGTGGGACAGCGTGTCGAAGTAGAACCGGCGGAACGACGCCTCGGGCGACACCTTGAGGCGCGGCTTGGCATCCTCGCGCACGTCCCAGCCGTGCCGGAAGCGGCCCATCTGGTAGGGGATGTAGCCGCCGGCGTGGGACAGGCAGATCTTCAGGTTCGGATGGCGCTCCATGACGCCACCGAACACCAGCGACGCCGCGCCGATCGTGGTTTCCAAGGGGTTACCGATGAAATTGCGGAAGTAGTAGTCCTTGAACCGATCGGTCGGGATGACGAATTGCGGATGCATCAGGATGAACGCGCCGAGCTCCTCCGCTGTCGCCCACAGCGGCTCGAGCGAGGGATCGTCGAGGTTCTTCTGCTTGACGTTGGTGCCGATCTGCATGCCCTGCATACCGAGCTTGGTCATCGCGTGGCGCAGTTCGTCAGCGGCCTTCTTGCCGTCCTGCAGTGGCACCGCGGCGATCGCCTTGAGGCGGGTCGGGTGCTGCTTGACGCAAGCCGCCATGCACTCGTTGATCATGCGGCTGGTCTCGGCCACCAGAGAGGCGTCGAGATCGTAGAGGAAGGTCTGCGGCGCCTGCGACAGCACCTGAATGTCGACGTCGTTCTCGTCCATGTCCTTGAGACGGATCGACATGTCCCAGATGCCGCGCGGATGCGGCCACTGCTGGATGTGGCCGATGTGCAGGCGGCCCTGCTTGTCGTCGACGTCGGTGAGCTTGCAGCCGAGATCGGGCGCGAGCTTGCGGATGCCCTCCATCATCGGCTCGTCGAAAATGTGCGCATGCACGTCGATGGCTTTGATCTTTTTGGCGGTCATGGTTGCCCTCGTATTGAGCGTTGTCCCTGAAGCGGTGTTTTTGGCCGGCGGCAATGAAGCATGGCGGGACATTGGCCGCAATCGCGATCACGGGATGGGCTCGGGCGTGGCCAAGACCGCCTCGAGCGGGCCGCACGAGGGGCAGCGTATGGTTAATATCTCCTTTGCAAACAATTTGCTTCAATTTGCGCGATCGCCGGTAGCCGTTTCAAAATAGATCCGTGATCTGATGCAAATCAAATTCGGCGTGAATGAGCGACGCACCCGAACGATTTGCGCAGGAGCCAACGATGCCAGCAGACTTTTCCGGAACGAGGCGTTTCGCCCGCGATGCCCGGGGAACGACGACCATCATGTTCGGCCTGATGATCACCGTGATGCTGCTGTGCACCGGCGCCGCCATCGACGTGGGACGTTGGATACACGCCAAGAATGTCACGGCGGCCGCCCTCGACGCGGCGGTGATCGCCGGTGGCCGGTCGTTGCAGCTCAACCCGTCCGACGAAGGCGCAGCGCTGGCCGCGGCCGAACTCTACTACACCGAGAACGTCGCCCAGCGTCTCCAACTCCAGAGCGACACCGTCAAGTTCACGATCGCCGAGGACAAGCGGTCCCTGACGGCGAGCGGCTCGGCGTACATCAACACCACGCTGCTCGCCCTCGCCGGCATCGAGAAAATGGCGGTGGTCGGCACCCCCGACAGCGTGTTCCCGCGCGCCGAGCTGGCGACCGGCGGTGGCGGAGGCAGCAACATCGAGATCTCGCTGGTCCTCGATGTCACCGGCTCGATGTGCGATGACCAAGTGGGTCCGTGCATCGGCGGCGCCAAGATGGCCGGCCTCAAGGCCGCCGCCAAGGATCTGATCGATATCGTCGTCTCCGAGGACCAGAGCAAGGCGAGCTCGCGGGTGGCGCTGGTGCCCTTCTCCACCCGGGTCCGCGTCGGCCCCGACAATGGCGGCGCCGACTACATGAAGCTGATGACCAACCTCGATCCGACCTGGACGGGCTGGTACAAGGAGTGCGTCTCCGGCAGCGGCAGCGGCGGCAGCGAGGACGGCGGCAACTGGGTCTGCAATCAGTACCAGGCGTCGCACAAGGTGAACTGGCCGGTCATGCCCTGCGTGACGGACCGCTTCTTCAACAGCACGTGGTCCTACGATTCCACCGACGACGCCCCCGGCGCCGAGCATTGGCTGAACGCGCACGACGGCGGCCGCAGGACGCTGTCGTGGGACAGCTCCGACGCCGCGATCACGACCCAGCGCGGGCTGACGCCGGCAGATCCGAGCGAGCAGTGGAATTTCTCACCCTGGGGATGCGCCGACATTCGCCAGCCCAACGAGATCATGCCGCTGACCGCCAACAAGCTCGACCTCAAGAACCGCATCGACGCGCTGGAGGCCTTCGGCTCGACGGCCGGCGCGCTCGGCACCTCGTTCGGCTGGTACATGCTTTCGCCGAAGTGGGGGAGCGTCTGGCCGGGCCTCAGCACGCCGGCACCCTATGCCGACCTCACGGCGACGGGCCCCAATGGCGCGCCCAAGCTGCGCAAGGTCGCGGTGATCATGTCGGACGGAGTCTACAACACCTTCCGCGGCTGGAAGGACCAGGACCAGCAGGAGGTCTCGAACTACGCCAAGCAGGTCTGCACGAACATGAAGGCCGCCGGCATCGAGATCTACACCGTCGCCTTCGCGCTCGACGAGCTTCCTGCCGGCGAGAGAACGATCGCGGAGGATACGCTGCGCTCGTGCGGCACCGACGTGCAGCACTTCTACTCGACCCTGACCGTCGACCACCTGCGGCAGGCATTCCGCGACATCGCCCTGCAGCTCTCGGCGCTCTATCTGGCGAAGTGACGCCGATCCTTTGAGGAACGATGGGGCCGCCCGCGGATGCGAGGCGGCCCCTTTCGTATCCGCCGGCACGCCATCAGGCGTGATGCGCCGACACTGCCGCCAGCACCTCGCCCGACCGCTGCTCGGGTCCCGCGTGCGAGACGTCGCCGAGACTCAGGATTCCGACCATCCGCCGCTGCTCGTTGATCACCGGCAGACGACGGATCAGCTTCTGCTGCATGATACCGATGGCCTCGTCGAGCTCGACCTCGTCGCGGCAGAACACGACACCCTTGGTCATGACCTCACGCGCCCGGGTCGTCTCGGGATCGCTGCCCATCGCCACGCAGCGGCAGACGATGTCGCGATCCGTTACCATGCCGACCAGCCGGTCATTCTCGCCGACGGGAATGGCGCCGACGTCCAGATTGCGCATGATCTGCGCGATCTCGGCGACGGTGGTGTCGGGCGACACCCACTCCGCACCCTCGTGCATCGCTTCCTTGACCTTCATGGCTTGGCACCTCCTCCTTCTCGAGGATCGCGCCGGCAGAGCCGGCGCCCGTGCCACCCGTCGCCGGTGACGAGCCTACGCCCGAAGAGCGGGCTTGTCTCCCGTTTGCGCTGCCCCGTCGGTGTCGCCCCACCTGTGCTGATTGGTCGGCACGTTACCTGCGGACCAGCCGCCGGGCGCGCGCGTGCTCGATGTACAGATTGATCATCCTGAGCATCTCGGTGCGGATGCCCGGCGCGCGGTTGACGTACTGCACCACCGGCCAGGACAGCACGCCGGTGACGCCCTTGACGTCGGCAAGGCCGGGCGTCGCCTCCACCGCCTTGCCGTCCTTGATCACCACCCGCGGCGCGAACGTGCCGGTGATCGGGATGGCGCTGTCCTTGGTCGCGATCTCGCAGGCGACCGGTTGCGGCGGCGACTGGAACACGTGATCGGTCAGCTCGAGCGCATCGTCGACCAGCACGCGCTTGATATCGATCGACACGGTGCAGCGCACGTCCTGCAGCATTTCGCGCGTCAGCTTCTTGAGGTCGGCCCGCTCCTCCTCGGTGATCCAGGCCTTGTGCTCGCAGGTGAGCTGCGAGCCGCGACCGTTGGCGAGCTGCCAGAAGCAGTTGCGGGTCGGGTCGTCGGCGGAGGCGGCCTGAGCAGCGCCGGCGGCCGTGATCGCTGCAACGATGGTCAGGAGCGATCCGGCGATGAGTGAGCGAGTGGTCATGGCGCGCCGCATAGCCGCCAATTGTGGCTCCATTCCTGCCAGAGTTCCATCAGCAGCTGCCAGCCCCGCGTCATGCGGCTG
>CAMDBL010000045.1 GCA_945889015.1 Devosia equisanguinis | reverse complement strand
GTCTCACCTTCGACGGCGGACGCCGGCGATGGACTCTTGCTGGCTGGCTGCTCGGGATCGGCCTTCATCGCCGCCGCCGGCGGCTGCGACATCTGCCGGGCGCGCTCGACGGCGGCGGACGCGATCCGCTCGCCGCGCAGTCGCTGGCCGTCGCCCGGCTTCACGCTCTGCAGGCCGAGCAGGTTCGTCGCCAGCGCTGCCAGAAGCAGTGCGAACGCCACGAGCCCGATGCGTGCCTCGCGTGTGGTCATGTCCCCGGTCGGCCGTCGTCAAGGTGAACTGGAAGGTTCCACTATCCGGGCCAGCCGTTAACACCGCGCTAACCCTGGCGGAGCGAAATGGGAATGCTCGTCACGCGTGCAGTCGTTTGGATAAAGTTGTGATCAAATTGAACGCTTGGCAGCAACCGAAGATCGATACGATTGCGATATTCTAGTCTGACGTTAGAGGACCAAGACACGGGATCGTGTGAGTCATGTCCCTCATCAAAGGTGCATTCTGGATCGGAGTGGTCATTTTGCTGCTCCCATCCGACGAGCGCAAGCAGGCCGAGCTCTACGGCAAGGCCGCCTCGGCGGTGTCGTGGGCCGCGACCTTCTGCGACCGCAATGGCGAGACCTGCGCCAAATCCGCCGACGTGTGGCAGGTGTTCAAGCAGAAGGCCGAGTTCGGTGCCCGGATGGCGTTCGATCTGGTTCAGCGCGGCGTGAGCAGCATCGAGCCGGTTTCCGCCCCCTCGGCCGGACAAGTGCCTTATGATGGCCGCGCGCAGCCGGCGAGCGACCGTGGAACACTCGCCCCCGACGATCTGCGCAATCAATGGCGGGCACCCCTGGCCAAGCCGCGGGTGTGACGGCCGGACCTGGAACGCAACCTACCTCTCGCTCTATATTGGGGGCTGCGCTTTCGAGGCCGGGGCGCGCCTGAAGCAGACGAGGGAGGCATGCGTGTCCGGCCGAGAGATCACAGTGTTCGCGACGGCCGCCGTTCAGGAGGCCTACAACGTCCTGGTGCCGCTGTTCGATGCGGCCGGCCCCTGGCGCGCCGCCACGACGTGGATCCCGACGGTCGATCTGTTGCAGAGGATCAAGGACGGCGAGCGGCCCGACCTGGTGATCATGTCCGCGGCCGGGATCGACGAGCTGATCGCTGGCGGCCGGCTCGCGCAGGGCAGCCGGGTCGATCTCGCCAGCTCCGGCATCGGCATCGCGGTGGCAAAAGGTGCGGCGCGCCCGGACATCTCGAGTGCGGAGGCCTTGGTGCGTACGCTGAGGGCCGCGCGCTCGGTGTCCTACTCGACCGGACCGAGCGGCGCCTATCTCGCGGGGCTGTTCGAGCGGCTCGGTCTCGCCGGTGACCTGGCTCCCAAGTTGAAGGTGGTGAAGGGCGAGCCGATCGGCGCCGTCGTCGCGCGCGGCGAGGCCGAAATCGGCTTCCAGCAGATTCCCGAGCTTCTGCCGGTGACGGGGATAGATCTGGTCGGTCCGCTGCCGGCAGACATCCAACAGGTGACGACGTTTGCCGCGGGACTTCCGGTCGGAATGCAGGATGCATACGGTGCGGCCGCGCTGATCGCGTTTCTCCGCACGCCCCAGGCGCACGCCGTGTTTCGTGATAAGGGCATGACGCCGGCGTGACGCGAGCGCGATGGGGGGATCGGCAGCATGTGTTTTTCAGCGTCTGCGAGCTTCATGGCGGCGGCGGTGACGGGAGCGGTCGGTCTCGCCTGCCTGAGCAAGGTGCGCTCGCCACGAGAGCTGCCGCTGGCCGCCATGCCGTTGCTGTTCGCGGCGCAGCAGGCGGTCGAGGGGCTGCTCTGGTTGAAGCTGCCGGTGGCGCCGAGCGCGGCCGAGGCGTCATGGCTGACGCTGGTGTTCCTGATCTACGCCAAGGTGTTCTGGCCGGTCTATGTGCCGGTGACGGCCCTGCTGATCGAGCCCGACAAGCCGCGCCGGCTGATGATGCAGCTGATCCTGGCGGCGGGCATCGCGATCGCCATCTACTTCCTGCGCTCGATCCTCGGTGGGGCCAACACGGCCATCATCCTCGGCGGTCACATCTGCTATGAGCCGCAGGTGGACCTGCCGCTGAGCGTCGCCATCGCCTACATGGCCGCGACCTGCGCTGCCCCATTGATCTCGTCGCACGCGATGGTGCGGCTGCTCGCCCTGATCGTGTTGGCCGGGGCGGCGCTCACCTATGCCTTCTATTGGCAGGCCTTCACGTCGGTGTGGTGCTTCTTCGCCGCAGCCGCCAGCGTCGTCGTGTTGCGCCACTTGGCGCAGCCGGCTGGTGAGCGCGCAGTCGATCCCGCGAAGTAGGTGGACTACACGGCAGACGTGCTGGTCGACCGCGCGAAACCCGCCGCGCCATAGAGCAAACGGATCGCCTCCCCGTCGTAGCGCTCGTCCTCGGTTTCGATGACGGTGCTCTTGAGCTTGTCGGGGGCGAGCGCTTCCATCACGTGGCGCACGGCCTCGCGTCCGGTGTCGAAGCGGCGGTATTCCACCTTGGAGTTCCGCGCGCTGCGTCCCGTTTGAGTGTAGACCTCGGCGGGACCGTCGTAATCGAAATGTTCCATGACTTTCATATGGTGTCGGAACAGGGCCTTTTCCAGGCGGAACGGGGCACCCGGCAAATGTTCCCCGGCGCCCCTCCTCGTGCCGCGCTACTCGGCGGCTGCGGGCAGCGAGCGGCCGGCGGCGGGTGCGGGCTTGTCGGCTACGGCATCCGATGGCGTCACCGGGCGGCCACGCGCGGACACCCAGGCGCTCAGATCCTCGAAGAAGAGATAAATCGCGGGCGTGATATAGAGCGTCAGCAGCTGCGACACCGCAAGGCCGCCGACGACCGCTAGGCCGAGCGGCTGGCGCAGCTCCGCGCCTGCGCCCCAGCCGAGCGCGATCGGCAGCGTGCCGAACAGTGCCGCCATCGTGGTCATCATGATCGGCCGGAAGCGCAGCAGGCACGCCTCGCGGATCGCCACTGCCGCACTGGCACCTTGCTGGCGGCGGACGATGGCGAAGTCGACCATCATGATCGCGTTCTTTTTCACGATGCCGATCAGCAGCACGATGCCGATCATCGCGATCACCGTCAGCTCGACGTCGAACAGCCACAGGATCAGCAGCGCTCCGAGGCTCGCCGACGGCAGCCCCGACAGGATCGTGATTGGATGGATGAAGCTCTCGTAGAGAATGCCGAGCACGATGTAGATGGTGACGATGGCGGCCAGGATCAGGAGCGGCTGGTCGCGGAAGCTGTCCTTGAACACCTGTGCGGTGCCAGCGAAGCGGCCGGTGATGGTGGCCGGCAGGTTCACCTGCCGCTCGGCTTCGGTCATCGCCGCCACCGCCTCGCCGAGGGTGAAGCCCGGGGCGAGGTTGAAGGTGATGGTGACGGCGGGAAGCTGGCTCTGCCGCGCGACCGAGACGGGGCCCGGTCCGAGCGTCACAGACGACAGCGCATCGAGCCTGACGAGCTGCCCGCTGGAGGCACGCACGGTGATCTTCGACAGCGCGCCAGGATCGAGGATCTTGGCCTTGTCGGCCTCCAGGATCACGGCGTAGTCGTTGGCGGGTGTGAAGACGGTCGCCACTTTTCGTGTGCCGAACGCCGAGTAAAGCGTCGAGCGCACGACGTCCATGGCGACGCCGAAGCGCGCAAGGGCCTCACGGTCGACGGTGATCACCACCTGGCGCGCGCCGAGCGTCAAATCGCTCGTCACGTCGGCGAATCCCGGCGTGCGCTTGACCTGATCGAGCAGCCGCCCCGCGCCCTCGTAGAGTTCGGCCTGCGAGATGCTGGTCAGCGTGTACTGATAGGCCGACGCGCCGGCGCGGCTGCCGATGCGCAGGTTCTGCAGCGCCTGCGGGAAGGCGCGCATTCCGGTGACTGCGGCAAGCCTCTGGCGCATCCGATTCTGCACGGCGGTGATGTCGGCGCCGCCGGTGCGCTCGGAGCGCGGCTTCAGCTGGACGAAGATGGTGCCGCGGTTCAGCGTTGGATTGAAGCCGCTCGTGGCGACGTTGGAGTTGATGTAGAGCACGTCGGGATCGCTGCGGATGATGTCGGCGACCGCGCGCTGCCGCTCCACCATCGCCTGGAAGGCGATGTCGGGCGCGGCTTCCGTTCGCACGATGATGATGCTGGTGTCCTCGGTCGGCAGGAACCCCTTTTTGACCGCACCGAAGGCCCAGATCGTCGCCGCGATGGTGGCGAGCGTCAATCCCAGCATCAGTGGCCGCGCCTTCAGCGACCAGTCGAGCGTGATCCGGTAGCCTGTCTCCATCGCCGCGTAGCCGCGCTCGAAGGCCCGCGAGATGGGATTGGGCTGCTTGGCCGGATGGTGGTCGACCGGCTTTAGCATGCGCGCGCACAGCATTGGCGTCAGCGTCAGCGCGATGAAGCCCGAGAGCAGGATGGCGATCGAGATCGTCACCGCGAACGAGAAAAAGAAGCGGCCGACGATGCCGCCCATGAACAGGATCGGGATGAACACCGCGACCAGCGAAATGGTGATAGAGAGCACCGTGAAGCCGATCTCGCCCGCACCCTTGATCGCCGCCTCGAAGGGCTGCATTCCCTCCTCGACGCGACGCATGATGTTCTCGAGCACGACGATGGCGTCGTCGACGACGAACCCGAGCGCCAGCGTCAGCGCCAGCAGCGTGACGTTGTCGAGTGAGAATCCGAACATCGCCATCCCCGCGAAGGTGCCGACGATCGACAACGGCAGCGCGAACGCCGGGATGATGGTCGCCTGCCACGTTCTGAGGAACGCCAGGATGACGAGCACGACGAGCATGGCGGTGACGATCAGCGTCAACTGCACGTCGTGGACGCTGTCGCGGATCGATTGCGAGCGATCCGACAGCACGTCGAGCTTGATCGTCGGGGGGATCTCGGCATGGAACTGGGGCAGCAGCTTCTTCACCGCATCGGTGACCTGCACCGTGTTGGCGTCGGGCTGGCGCTGCACCGAGACGATGATCGAGCGTTCGCCGTTGAACTCGGCGCGGGCCTCCTCGTTCTCGACGGAATCATCGACGCGGGCCACGTCCTGCAGCCGCACCGGCGCACCGTTGCGCCAGGCGATGACGACGGGCCTGAAGTACGCAGCCGTAGGCTCCGCGCCCTTGGTCTCGAGGATGTAGATCTGCCGCTCGGTGCGGATCGAACCGAGCGGAGAGACCGACGACAGCGTCGTGATCGCCTGTCTGAGCTCGTCGATGGCGATGCCGCGGGCCGCGAGCGCATCGAGATCGTAGCGAATGCGCACGGCGCGCTTCTGGGCGCCGTTGATATTGACCTGGGCGACGCCGGCCAGCATCGACAGTCGTGGGCTCATCACCTTGTCGGCGAACTCGTTCATCTCCTGCGAGGTGGCCGTGGCCGAGGTCAGGGCCAGGAAGATCACCGGGGAGTCGGCCGGGTTGACCTTGCGGAAGCTCGGCGGCGCGGAAAGATCGGTCGGCAGCCGGCCGGCGGCGACCGAGATCGCCGACTGCACATCGAGTGCGGCGGCGTCGATGCTGCGGTTCAAGTCGAACTCGAGCGTGATGGCGGTCGAGCCCTCGGTCGACGACGAGGTGATGTTGGTGATGCCGGCGATGGTCGCGAACTGCCGCTCGAGAGGGGCTGCGACGGAGACCGCCATGGTGTCGGGGCTCGCGCCGGGCAACTGGGCCGAAACCGAGATCGTCGGCACCTCGATGCGCGGAATGGCGGCGAGCGGAAGCTGCCGGTAGCCGAAGAAGCCGGCGAGAGCCAATGAGGCCATGACCAGGGTGGTCATGACGGGCCGACGGATGCACAGTTCGGAGAAGTTCATCGGGAAGCTCTCGTGGATGGATGCGTCCGGTCGATCCGGCTCTCTAGGCCCGCGGCCGGCGTCGTCAGCTGCGCGGGCGGTTGCGCTTCTCGTCGCTCTTCGAGGTCGCCGGTCCCTTTGGTCCGGCCGGTTCGCGTACGGTCACCATCGTTCCCGCGCCGATCCGCACCTGCCCGTCCGTCACCACCTTTTCGCCCGGAGCAAGGCCGCCGGACAGATACGCTGTCTGCTCGACGAACCGCTCGAGCTTCACCGGCTTCGCCGTGACTCGATTGTCCGGGCCGATCACCCAGACGATCATGCCTTGCTGGGCCGGGAGCACGGCACTGGCCGGAACCGACAGCATGTCCTTCTTCACCTCGACCTTCAGCGCCACCTCGACCGCCTGGCCGGGCCACAGCGCCTCGTCCTCGTTGGGCACCATCAGGCGAGCCGCCACCGTGCCCGTCTGCTTGTCGACCTGATTGTCGATGAAGGCGAGCATGCCGGTGCGCACGGTGCGGTGGGGGCCGGGGATCGCGACGTCGCCCGAGGCGCCGCTCGCGAGCGCTCGGCGCAGAGCGGGCAGCTCCGCTTGCGGCATCGAGAACGTCACCAGGATCGGGCTGATCTGGTTGATCAACACCAGCGTGGCCGTGTCGGCGGCGCGTACGTTCATGCCAGGATTGACGGCCGAGATGCCGCCGGTCCGGCCGGTGATCGGGGCCCTGATGGTGAGATAGTCGAGCTGGGTGCGCTGGGCATCGAGTCCGGCCTGGCCGGCGGCGATGGTGGCCTTCAGCGCGGCGACCTGGGCCTTGGCCGTATCCAGCGACGCCTCGCTGGTGATCTTCTTCTGGATCAGCACCTCGCGGCGCTCGAGGATGCCCTCGGCGTCTGCGAGGGTCGCCTTGTCCTTGGTGATGTTGGCTTCGGCCTGCTTGATCTGGGCCTGGATCAGCCGGTCGTCCAGCTTGAACAGGACCTGGTCCTTCTTGACGAGATCGCCCTCCTTGAACAGCACCTCGGCGATCTGGCCGTCGACGCGTGCCTTGACGCCGACGGTCGCCTGCGCCTCGACGGTGCCGGGCGCAGACAGGATGACCGGCATTTCGGCGAGCGTCACGGTGGCTGCGGTGACCGGCACGGGGCCGCCGCCCTTGCCCTTTTTCGCGGGGCTGGTCGTGGCGGTGTCGCGTTGAGGCGCGGGCAGGGCGGCATCGAAGGCCGAGCGGAGCGGCGGGAATACGTCCAGCACCGTGCGCGCGGCCGGGAAGGACCACAGCACCGCCGTGCCGCCCGCCAGCAGCATCAGGGTCCAGATCAGCAGTCGTTTCATCTGTGAGATTGCTCCCGTCGGCCCTTGCCGCAGCCTGGATGGCTGCTCCGCTGAGGGAATCGCGTCGTTTGCTGCCTGTTTCAACGAGCCAGATTGGCGGAATCCGGCGCGGAAGTCGATTTGATACGTGGTTGCACCGCAGCATGCCCGTCCGCCGCCACCGTTCCGGCCGGTTTCGCGGCGGAGTAACGGTCAGCAATCGACGTTGCCAGCACGCGCACGAGATGTTTCCCTGGTCTCCGCGAAGTCCAATGCAGGGGTCTGTCGATGCGTGCCATGATGTCCACCTTTACCCTGCTGCTGGCCGCCAGTGTGCTACCGGCCAGTCTGCTTCCGACCGGGCCGGCCGTGGCCATGACGCTCAAGATCGCGCGCGCCGGAGACGCCCTGAGCCTCGATCCGCATGCACAAAACGAGGGTCCGACACACAACCTGAACCACCAGATCTACGAGCCGCTGGTGCGCCGGCATCATGACGGCAGCCTGGTCCCGACACTGGCCGTGTCCTGGGGGATCACGGCCGATCCCAGGATCTGGGAAATCAGGCTGCGCGGCGGCGTCACGTTTCACGACGGAACGCCGTTCACCGCCGACGACGCCGTGTTCTCGATCAAGCGGGCGATGTCACCCACCTCGGACATGAAGGGTGGCCTCACCTCGATCGAGGAGGTGGTCAAGGTCGACGATCTGACGATCCGGCTTCGCACCAAGGGGCCCAATCCGCTGCTGATCCAGATCTTCACCAACGTGTTCATGATGAGCAAGGCCTGGGCGGAGCGCAACAAGGCCGAGGCACCCCAGAACTTCGCCGCCAGGGAGGAGACCTTCGCCGTTCGTAACGCGATGGGCACCGGGGCCTACGCGCTGGTCTCGCGCGAGCCGGACGTGCGCACCGTGCTGCGCCGCCACGAGGGCTATTGGGGCAAGGGCAGTGTGCCGCTCGAAGCGAGCGAGGTCGTGTTCACGGTGATCAAGGCGGCGCCGACCCGGGTCGCGGCGCTACTGTCGGGTGAGGTGGACATCGTTCAGGACATGCCGGTGCAGGACATCGCCCGCGTCGCCTCGACCCCCGGGCTCAGGGTCGACATCGGCGCCGAGAACCGCTCGATCTTCTTCGGTCTCAATGTCGGCGAGGCCGAGTTGAAGTCGTCCGACATCAAGGGCCGCAATCCGCTGGCGGACGTCCGGGTCCGGCGGGCGATGAGCATGGCGATCGACCGTACGGCCATCAAGAAGGTGGTGATGGCGGACCAGTCGGCGCCCTCGGGCACGATCGTTCCGCCGTTCACGCGCGGCCACACGGCAGAGCTTGCCGCGATCCCTCGGCGCGATATCGCCAAGGCGAAAGAGTTGATGGCGGCGGCCGGCTACGGCGCCGGATTCTCCTTGAAGCTGCATTGCACGAACGATCGCTACCTCAACGACGAGAAGATCTGTCAGGCCGCGGTCGGAATGCTGGGCCAGATCGGCATCAAGGCCGCGCTCGATGCCCGCTCGAAATCGATCCACTTCCCGCAGCTGCAGAAGCGCGAGGTCGATTTCTACATGATCGGCTGGGGCGTGCCGACCTACGACAGCGAGTACATGCTGTCGTATCTGGTACACACGCAGACCGGGCAGCTCGGCGGCTGGAACGCGACGGGCTACTCGAACCCCGCCATCGACGCCAAGATCCGCTCGCTCGGCGAGGAGATCGACATCGCCAAGCGCGATCAGACGATCGCGGAGATCTGGCGTGAGCTGCACGAGGCGCAGATCTACATTCCCGTTCACAATCAAGTGAACGCTTGGGGCATGAAGGCGGCGCTGGACGCCAAGGTGCATCCGGACAATACCATCTGGATCAAGGATCTCAGTCTGTCGAAATAGGTGCAGGCCGCCAGCGATGCTCGCCTTCCTGATCCGCCGCCTCGCGCAGGCCCTGCTGGTGATGCTGGTGGTCGGACTGGTGGCGTTCTCGATGTTCCGCTACGCGGGCGACCCCGTCGGCAACATGCAGGGGCAGGAGGCGACGCTGGACGACCGGGCGGAGGTGAGCCGCCGTCTGGGTCTCGATCAGCCGGTCGTTCTCCAGTTCGCCCGCTTCCTCGGCCGCGCGCTGCAGGGCGATTTCGGCATTTCCTACCGGCAGGGGCGCAAGGTCTCGACACTGATCGCCGAGCGGCTGCCGGCGACGGTCGAGCTGGCACTGTGCGCGTCGCTGCTGGCGCTGGTGGCGGGCGTCGGCCTCGGCGTTCTCACCGCGATCGACCCGACGAGCCTCGTTTCGCGCGCGATCATGGCGGCGAGCCTGATCGGCGTGGCGCTGCCGACGTTCCTGATCGGCATCGGCCTGATCTTTGTGTTCGCGGTGGAATTGCGCTGGCTGCCGAGCTTCGGGCGCGGCGAGGTGGTGCAGCTCCGGTGGTGGTCGACGGGGCTGCTGACCGCCTCCGGACGCGCCTCCCTGGTGCTGCCGGTGTGCACGCTCGCGCTTTATCAGATGGCACTGTTCATGCGGCTCGTCCGCGCCGAGATGCTGGAGGTGCTGCGCACCGATTTCATCCGCTTTGCCCGCGCGCGTGGACTGTCCGAACGCGCGGTCACGCTCGGCCATGCGCTGCGCAATACGCTGGTGCCGGTGATCACCATCGCCGGGTTGCAGCTCGGTGGCATCATCGCCTTCGCCATCGTCACCGAGACCGTGTTCCAGTGGCCCGGCCTCGGGCTGATGTTCATCGACGCGGTGCAGTTCGTCGACATTCCCGTGATGTCGACGTACCTGCTGCTGGTCGGCCTGATCTTCGTGGCGCTCAATCTGACCGTCGACCTGCTCTATTATGCCGTCGATCCGAGGCTGCGCATCGATCGTGTGGCGGTGGCGCGATGAGCAAGGCGGTTTCGGATCGGGCGCTAGTGCACGGTATCGGCGCGCGACTGGCGGCACTGCGCGACAGCGACCTCGCACACGCTTTCGTCCGCTCGCCGCTCGTCGTCGCCTCGGCGGTGGCGCTGGCGATGATCCTGCTGCTGGGCCTCCTCGCGCCGTGGGTCGCGCCGCAAGACCCGTTCGATCCGGCCGCCCTCGACCTGATGGATGGCAAGACTCCGCCGATGACCACCAACGCCTTTACCGGTCATCGCTATCTGCTGGGGACGGACGACCAGGGCCGTGACGTGCTGTCGGTGATCCTCCACGGCTCGCGCATTTCGCTGCTGGTCGGCTTCGCCTCCGTGGTCCTGTCGGCGGTGGTCGGCATGGCGCTCGGCGTTCTCGCCGGTTACCGCGGCGGTGTGATCGACGCCTTGGTGATGCGGCTCGCCGACGTGCAGCTCACCTTTCCCTCGATCCTGGTGGCGCTGATGATCTTCGGTGTGGCGAAGGGCTTCCTGCCGCCGCAGGCGCACGTCGATGCGGCCCTGCCGGTGTTGATCCTCTCGCTGGGCCTGAGCGGGTGGCCGCAATATGCGCGTGCCGTGCGTGGCCTGACGCTGGTCGAGCGCGGCAAGGACTACGTCTCGGCCGCCCGCCTCATCGGGCTCGGGCCGGTGCGGATCATGCTCCGTCACATCCTGCCGAACGTGCTGGGGCCGGTGCTGGTCCTGTCCACGCTCGGCCTGGCGCACGCCATCGTCGGCGAGGCGACGCTGTCGTTTCTCGGCGTCGGCATGCCGCCGACCACGCCTTCGCTCGGCACGCTGATCCGGGTCGGCCAGGAATACATCGCGTCGGGCGAATGGTGGATCCTGCTGTTTCCCGCGCTGACGCTGCTGGCGCTGTCGCTGTCGGTCAACGTGCTCGGCGACTGGTTGCGCGATGTGCTCGATCCGAGGCTCGGCCGGAGATGACTGCGACACCGCTGCTGTCCGTGCGCCATCTGACGGTCGAGTTGCCGACGCGTCGCGGGGCGCTGCGGGCCGTCGATGACGTCTCGTTCGAGCTGGCGCCGGGCGAGGTGCTCGGCATCGTCGGTGAATCGGGGGCCGGCAAGTCGCTGACCGGGGCCGCGATCATCCGTCTGCTGGAGCCTCCCGGCCGGATCGCTGCCGGCGAGGTCTGGCTCGAGGGATGCCGCATCGATCAGCTCACCGAGCGCGACATGCGGCGCGTCCGTGGCGCGCGCATCGGCATGGTGTTCCAGGATCCCTCGACCTCGCTCGATCCGCTGGTCCCGATCGGCCGGCAACTGGTCGAGACCATCGAGGCGCATGGGGAGGCCTCCGGTGCCGCCGCCCGGGCGCGCGCGCTGGCGCTGCTCGCCGAGGTCGGCATACCCGCCGCCGCCGAGCGCTTCGAGGCCTATCCGCACGCGTTCTCCGGCGGCATGCGGCAGCGCGTCGTGATCGCGCTGGCGCTCGCGGCGCGGCCGCGGCTGGTGATCGCCGACGAGCCGACGACGGCGCTCGACGTCTCGGTGCAGGCGCAGGTGATCGGCGTGCTCAAGCGGCTGACGCGCGAGCAGGGCGCCGCCGTCATTCTGATTACGCACGATATGGGCGTCATCGCCGAGACGGCCGACCGGGTCGCGGTGATGTACGCCGGCCGCATCGTCGAGATGGGACCGGTGCGCGATGTCGTGCTCGCCCCCCGCCATCCCTACACGGTGGGGCTGATGGGGGCCATTCCCTCGCTCGCCGCAGTGGCGCCCCGTCTCGTCCAGATCCCCGGCGTGATGCCGCGACTGGGCGAGATCCCGGCTGGGTGTGCGTTCCATCCTCGCTGCAGCCGTGTGCAGCCGCGCTGCCTGCTCGAGCGGCCGGAGTTGGCGGCGCACGGCGCCTCGGCGGTCGCGTGCGTCTGCGTGCTGTCTTCGCCGGCGACGGCGCGATGACGCGAGAGACCACCCACCCGCTGCTCCGCGTGGACCGACTGTCGCGCAGCTTCGACGTGTCGCCGCCCTGGTCGAGCCGCGTGCTCGCGCGCCAGCCGCGGCGTCTGCTGCAGGCGGTCGACGGCGTCTCGCTCGACGTGCGGCGCGGGGCCACGTTCGCGCTGGTCGGCGAGTCGGGCTCGGGAAAATCCACCGTCGCCCGGATGATCGTCGGGCTGCTCGCGCCGACTGGCGGCCGCGTGATCTTCGACGGCGTCGATCTCGGGGGGCTCGGAGAGCGCCAGCGCGCGCGGGCGGTGGGGCGCCGTCTGACGATGGTGTTCCAGGATCCCTACGCGAGCCTCGATCCCAGAATGACCGCGGCCTCGATCATCGCCGAGCCGGTGCGGGCGCTGATGCCGGAGCTGTCGCGAGGGGACGTTTCCGACCGTGTCGCGACGCTGCTCGAGCAGGTCGGCCTGTCGGTGCGCGACGCGGACAAATATCCGCACGCGTTCTCGGGTGGCCAGCGCCAGCGCATCGCCATCGCGCGTGCGCTTGCGGGCGGGCCGGACTTCATCGTCTGCGACGAGCCGACCTCGGCGCTCGACGTCTCGGTGCAGGCGCAGATTCTCAACTTGATGCGGGAGCTGCAGGACCGGCAAGGCCTCACTTACCTCTTCATCTCCCACAATCTCGCGGTCGTGAGGCACATGGCGGCCGAGGTCGGCGTGATGTATCTGGGCCGGCTCGTCGAGGTGGCGCCGGCCGGAGCGCTGTTCTCACGCCCGCGCCACCCCTACACGCGCATGCTGCTCGACGCGGTGCCGGATCTCGCCATGACGAGCCGGGTGCGGCCGACCGTCCCGGGTGAGAGCCCCAATCCCCTGATGCCGCCGCCGGGCTGCCCCTTTCATCCGCGCTGCCCTCTGGCGATCGAACGATGCCGCAGCGAGCGTCCCATCTTGCGCAGCGTCGGGCAGGGCGACGTCGCCTGTCACGTCGCGGAGGATGGCTGAGCTGCCATTTCAACCGACGGTGACGGGAACCGCGGGAGGTGCTTCCGCAGCGGCGGGAGGTGCAGCGGCGCCCGCGCGCGCCGTCACCATCGCCATGGCACCGACATAGTCCGCCTTTCCCGAGCCGAGCAGCGGGATGTGCGGCACGAGCATGATCTCGGCGGGGATGGAGAGTTCGCTCGCCCCCTTCGCTTTCACCTGCCGCACGAAATCCTCGCGCTTGATGGTCTGATCCGCCGTCATCAGAACGAGGCGCTCACCCTTGCGCGGATCGGGCAGTGCAAGCACGATCGACAGCGCGCCGGGCCAGATCTCGGCGGCCATCGCCTCCACCGCCGACAGCGACACCATCTCGCCGCCGATCTTGGCGAAGCGCTTGGCGCGGCCGAGGATCTTGATGAAGCCGTCGCGATCGATCGAGACGATGTCGCCGGTGTCGTGCCAGCCTTCCGGCGGCGGCTCCAGCACGCCGGGATTCTCCGCCCGGTAATAGCCGAGCATGACGTTGGGGCCCTTGACGTAGAGGCGGCCACCCTCGGTGATGCCGGGCACGGGCTCGAGGCGAGCCTCCATCAGCGGCGCGAGCCGCCCGACGGTGCCGGCGCGGTTGGCGAGCGGCGTGTTGATGGCGAGCACGGGCGCGGTCTCGGTGACGCCGTAGCCCTCCAGGATGCGGACGCCGAACTTCTCCATGTAGATCTGGCGTGTGCGATCCTTCACCGCCTCGGCGCCGGCGAGGATCAGGCGCAGCCGCGCGAAGTCGTAGGGGTGGGCGGCGCGGGCATAGCCGTTGAGGAACGTGTCGGTGCCGAACAGGATGGTGGCGTTTGAGCCGTAGACCAGCTCCGGCACGATCCGGTAATGCAGGGGCGTCGGGTAGAGGTAGACCGGGATGCCGCCGATCAGCGGCATGATCAGACCCGCCGTCAGCCCGAACGAATGGAACACCGGCAGTACGTTGAACACCTTGTCCTGGCCGTTGGCGGCGACGCGCGTCAGGCTCTGCAAGGCGTTGGCGAGGAGATTGCGATGCGACAGCACCACGCCCTTGGGCGTTCCCTCCGAGCCCGACGTGAACAGAATGGCGGCCGGGGCGTCATAGCTGCGGTGCACCTGCGGCTTCGAGCCCTGGCGCAGGCCCGCGATCTTGTCGCCGAACGTGATCTCTTTGCGGACATCCTCGAGCCAGACGAAGCCGATGCCGGCGCTCTCGAGACCGGCGACGAGGTCGCCGAGCCGGCCCTTCTCGACGAACGTGCGTGAGGTGACGATCTTCTCGACGCGCGCGGCCCGGCAGGCGGCCTCGACGCTTTTCAAGCCGGCGGTGAAGTTGATCATCGCGGGCACGCGGCCGATCGTCTGCAGGGCGAAGAACGTCACCGCTGCTCCCGCCGAGTTGGGCAGCATCAATCCGACGGCCGCGCCTTCAGCCGCAATCGGCTTCAGCTTGGCGCCGAGCACCTGCGCGCCCAGGATCAGTTTGCCGTAGGAGAGCTTCGAGCCGAGCGGGTCCTGCACCGCGGGCTTGCCGGTGTCGCGTGTCTGCTTGGCGCGCACCAGAGACTGAAACAGGGTCTCGTCGATCGGCGCGGTCTTCACCGCGCTGTCGACCATGATGTCCTGCAGCTTGGCGCCGGCGGCCTGGCGGCGGACGCGGCCCTTGATGGCGGGATCGAGATTGAGCGTGACCGGCGGCAGGATCGTCACCGTGGTCTTGGGGAACCACGTCTTCTTGGTCTGCGCGCTGGTCATGTAGCCGAACGCCGAGCGCTCCGGACCTTCGATGCGCACCGGCACGATCACCGCGTCGGCCTTGTCCGCGATCATCGCGGTGCCGTCGTAGACTTTCATCAGACCGCCGACGACCGTGATGCGGCCCTCGGGGAAGATGACCAGCGTCTCGCCGGCCTTGACGGAATTGATCAGGTGGCGCGTGCCCATCGGCTTGGTCGGATCGATCGATTCCGACTTCACCAGTTTCAGGAACGGCTTCACCCACCACTGCTGCGCCATGCCGGTATCGATGGCGAAGGCGGCGTGCGAGGGCATGATCGCATGCAGGATCGAGGCATCGAGCAGGCTGACGTGGTTCGGCGCGACGATGGCGCGGGTGCCGGGCGCGGGCAGGTTCTCCATGCCCTTGACCTCGAGGCCGAGGAACGTCTGGAACACGAAGTGGGCGAGATCCTGCACGCCCTGGGCTCCCCAGGCCCGCAGCACCAGCACGACGGTGACGAGGCTGCCGGCGCCGACGATCAGGAACAGCCAGGGCAAGGTCAGGCCGGCGGCCTGCAGCAACGAGACGGCGAGCGTCGCGACGGTCATGAACGCGGCGCCGAGCACGTTGCAGGCGGCGATCACGCGGGCACGCCGATCCATCGGCGCCCAGGCCTGGACGGCCGCGAACGAGGGCACGATGTAGAGCCCGCCGGCGACCGCGAGGCCGCCGAGATCTACCAGCAGCCGCCAGCCCTTGAGGCTCATCAGGAACTCCCAGCCGCCAATCGGCGCGGGCGGTGGCGTCATGCCGACGATGGTCCAGCCGATGTCGATGATGAACAGTCCCATCAGCAGCGCGCCGATCGGCACCAGGGCGAGGTTGGGGCGCAGCTTGCTCGCGCGGGCGGCGAGGCCCGAGCCGATCGCGATGCCGACGGTGAACACCAGAAGGCACAGCGTCAGCACGCTCGGGTCGCCGCCGATGCGCGTCTTGATCAGCGCCGGCAGCAGCGCGGCGGTGACGACGGCGCCGACGAGCCAGAACCACGAGGTGATCAGGCCGCCGATCCACAGCCGGCGGTCGGCCTTGAGGTCGGCGAGCAGGCGGAACGTCGATGTCCAGGGATTGCGGGTGATGACGAGGTCCGGCGCCTTGCGGCCGGTCGGGGGGATGTAGCGGGAAGCGAGCCAGCACAGCACCGCGACCGCGACGACGGCGGCGGCGATCCACCAGGGCTCGAGGCCGGCGGCCTGGTTGCCGGCGATCATGCCGAGCAGGATGGCGAGGAAGGTGCCGCCCTCGACCAGCGCGTTGGCGGCGGGCAGTTCGCGAATTTCCAGATGGTCGGGCAGAATGCCGTACTTGAGCGGTCCGAACAGGGCGGCGATCGTGCCGATCATCGCGAGCGCAAGGAACAGGACGGGTACGGAGTGGAGCAGGAAGCCGGCGCCCGCGACCATCGCCGTCGGGATCTCCCAGAGCTTCAGTGTGCGTGCAACCTTGGCCTTGTCGTACTTGTCGGCGAGCTCGCCGCCGAGCGCGGACAGGATGAAGAACGGCAGGATGAACACCGCGCCGGCGAGAGTCACCAGGGATTCGCTGCCCTCGCCGCCGATCTTGAACAGGATCAGGATAATCAGCGCATTCTTCACGAAGTTGTCGTTCAGCGCCGAGAAGAACTGCGTCCAAAACAGCGGCGCAAACCGGCGGGAAGCCATCAGGTTGTCGGACATGGCGGTGCGGACCTGTTCGGGAATCGGAGGCGGAACCGCGCGCAGTCTGCCACGAAGGGGTTAACTGCGGACAGCGGCGGGTGGAGGGTGTCCCGTGGTTTCAGGCGCTGGCCCGGCGGCCGGCAGCCTGCGCGCGCGCCCGGGGCGGTGTTCGGCGCGTGGCGAGATCGACGACGTTCCGTGCGCCGGGAGCGATGGCGCGGGTGGCGCAGCCGCCAAGTGCGGGCATCACCAGCTTCATGTCGGCGTCCCAGCCGAGATCGCCGGCGCGGCCGGCCTGGCCCAGGACCTTCTCGAGCAGCTTGGCGAGCATCGGCGATTTCTCCCCTTTGGGTGTCCGCGTGAACCTGGTTCACGCTGCATTTACGAATACCCCACTCATGAACTGAGTTCAACCCAAAATCTTGTTCGGACGAGGGCCGATGTCCGGATGGTTGACGAAACGTCAAAACTGCGGAGCCGGGGGAGCTCGAGGCGCATGGCATGCGGGCGGGCAGAAGGGGAGGCGCATGCGGGCCGGAGTTCGGAGCACTCGCCGTGGAGTGGTCGCCGAGGACGATGGCGACGAGGCCGATGGATCGCGCTGGCGCCTGGGCGTGGCGCGCATGCAGACCCCGTTGGCCGCCCGAAACGCGAGCGGGCGGCTGCCACCTCCGGGGGAGAGGATGGCGCCGCCCGCGTCACGGGTTGCAGGGCAGGGTGTTGAAGTAGCTATAGAAGTCCGGATCGTTCGGGCGCGCGTCGCAGGCGCTCGATGCTCACTCGTAGTACTCGTGCACGCGGCTCTTGTTGGCTTCGGCGGCGATGATGCCGCCGAGGATGGCCACGCCGAGGCCGATGGCGAGGCCGCGCTTCAGCGCCTTGTCGCCGTCGCGACGGTCGCGGTGGCCACGGTAGCGCGGTTGGGGGGCGGGGGCGCGATGGCTGTAGGCCGGCGCATGCCCGCGGAAGTCGCGATGCGGTCCGCGGCCGTCGTAGGCCTGGGCGCCGCCGGCGAGCGAGACGACCGTCATGGCGGCGATACCCGAGAGGATGACCGACTTCGAGAAGGCACGGTTCATGAACATGGATCGTGGGCCCCCTTGGCCCGGTTTTCGAGAGACGTTGATCCGGCGTCTCGCCCGGCGCTGCTCACCTCCGCAGCGATCTTGGGCACACTTCTACCGCGGGCCAGTTGAACGGCTCCGGAACGGAGTGTGCAGGTGTCGTTCATATTGGGGGCCACACGCGCCCTCCCCCAACCGAAACGGGAGAGGCACGACCCACGTTGCCTCTGCGACACGACAGTCCGCAGGTATTCAGGGAACGAACCACCCGGCCAGGCGTTCACTGAGGGCTCGTCCCCATCGGAGAACCCCCGACATGCCGCTGCTCACCACCGCGCTCGCCCACCTGCTGATCGTCGTCCTGATCGGCATCGTCGCCGGCATCGTCATGTATCGCGGCTTCAGCTCGTCGTGGCGGCTGACGGCCTCGCCGGGGCAGGTGACCTACATGCTGGTCGGCATCGCCGGCGGCTTCATCGGTTTCCACGTCGCCGTGGTGCTCGGATTGCTGCCACTGCCGCTGATGCACTACCTATTCGCGATCGCCGGCGCGTTCCTGACGCTGTTCCTGTGGCGCGGACGGTGAGTTGACGGCCTTCGGTGACAAATGCAAAGGGCGCCGTTCCAGCGGCGCCCTTTTCACGAGATGGCGTCAGACGATGAGCGCGGTCCTCACGGCACCAGCACCACGCTGCCCGTGGTCTTGCGGCCCGTCACGTCCGTCAGTGCCGTGACGATGTCGGCGAGCTTGTAGACGTGGTCGGCGCCGGGCCGGATCGTGCCCGCCTTGATCGCCTCGAACACCTTGCCCGACATGCGCTCGCCGCTGGCGCGATCGGTGT
This sequence comes from Devosia equisanguinis, assembly GCA_945889015.1. Lineage (GTDB taxonomy): Bacteria > Pseudomonadota > Alphaproteobacteria > Rhizobiales > Hyphomicrobiaceae > CAMDBL01. The sequence goes on along the minus strand of CAMDBL010000045.1, from coordinate 5,700 downwards.
AGTAGTGCACCAGCGACGACTTGTTGAAGTACATCGACTTGGCGTTGACGCGCATGGCGTCGAGCGGCGGAATGTGGCCGGAGGCCAGGCCGAAATTGATCAGCAGGCCACGGATCTTGATCGCGGCCATGTTGCCCTCGAACGCGTCCTTGCCGACGCCGTCGTAGATCACGTCGACGCCCCGCCCACCCGTGACCTCCAGGCAGACCTTGGCGAAATCGTCCTTGGCATAGTTGACGACGTGGGCGCAGCCGTTGGCCTTGGCGAGCGCGACCTTGGCCTCCGAGCCGACGGTGCCGATCACGGTCGCGCCGATCTTGCTCGCCCACTGGCACAGCAGCGTGCCGACGCCGCCGGCGGCCGCGTGCACCAGGATGGTCTCGCCGGCTTTCACCGGATAGGTCTCGTGCAGCAGGTAGTAGGCGGTCATGCCCTTCAGCAGCGAGGCGGCCGCGACCTTGTCGTCGATGCCGTCCGGAATCTTGAACAGCTTGTCGGCGGGAGCGAGGCGCTCGTCGGCGAAGGCGCCGAGCAGGCTCGTGTAGCAGACCCGGTCGCCGACCTTCAGCGAGGTCACGCCAGGGCCGACGGCCTCGACCACGCCCGCGCCCTCGAGGCCGGTGATGGTCGGCAGGTTCGGTTTGATCAGGTAGCGGCCCTGAAGCATCGAGATGTCGGCGAAATTCACGCCGATGGCGGTCTGGCGCAGTTTGACCTCGCCGGCGCCGGGCGCGGCCAGCGTCCGCTCCTCGATCTTCAGGACATTCGGTTCGCCGAACTCACGGGCCATCACGACACGGGACATGGGTTTCCTCCAGGGTGGGGTTTGTCGGTTGCGCGCGACGCTAACGGCGGGCCGGGCCCGTGTCTACCCGACGTCCACGACCTCGACCGTCACCTGGCGCTTCTCGCCGCGGCGGAGAATGGTCAGCGTCACCTGGCCTGGAACCTTGATGCGTTCCAGCACGTCGGTGAGATCGGCGAGCTTCCTCACCGGCTTGTCGTCGACGGCGACGATCACATCGCCGACCGTCCCCGATCGCTCGTCGACGCCCTGCAGGCCGGCCCGGGCAGCCGGCGAGCCGGGGATCGGCCTGACGATCACCACGCCCTCGATCCCGACCCGTGTCGCGATGGCCTCGCTCGCCGCCACGATGCCGATGCCCGGTGTCGGCACGCGCCCGGTACGGATGAGCTCGGGCACGACGCGGTTGACGACATCCACCGGTATGGCAAAGCCGATCCCGGCGCTAGTGCCGGACGGAGACAGGATCGCGGTGTTGACCCCGATCAGCCGGCCGGCGGAGTCGAGCAACGGCCCGCCAGAATTGCCGGGATTGATGGCCGCGTCGGTCTGGATCACGTCGGCGATCTCGCGGCCGGCGGCGGTCGGGAGCCTGCGCTTCAGCGCGCTGATGACGCCGGTGGTCAGGGACTGATCGAGTCCGAAGGGATTGCCGATCGCGAACACCGACTGGCCCACTTTCAAGTCGGCCGAGGAACCCACCGGCAGGGCCGGCGGGAGCGCGCGGAAGGTGGACGCGCGGACGACCGCGAGATCGTAGTTCGAGGCCTTGCCGACGACCGAGGCATCGAGGATCTGCCCATCCGACGTGCGGATCGCGACGCGGCGGGCGCTGCCCACGACGTGGTCGTTGGTGACGATGTGGCCCGCGCCGTCCCACAGGAAGCCGGTTCCCGTGCCCGCAGGCGAGCCGCCACCGTCGAGGCTGCCGAAGCCGCCGGTGTCGTCACGGAAGGCGACGACCTGGACGACGGAAGGCGATGCGCCCTGGAACAGCTCGACTGTCGTCCGCTCGACATCGGAGAGGCTGCCGCGAGGCTGGACGGGGCGCGGTGTGTTCGCGCTGAAGAGGAGCTGGCGTGCCACGGGGGTCAGCACCAGGACAGCGATCACGATGGCCCCGATCGCCAGCAGGGCCGGTAACCCTCTTTTCATGCTGGATCCTTCCGACGGCGTCGGCCGGAACACGAGGGCGCATCGCCCGGCCGCCGGCCAAGACTGAGTTCAAGGGCGGAAAATGGATATGGCGGCGATGTCTGACAACCTCCCCTGAAAGAGGCAGCCGCACGTTCTTGACCCGTCAGGGGATCGTGACGACCACGCTGCCGACCTTGCGTCCGGAATCGGCGCGGGCATGCGCCTCTGCGATCCGCTCGAGCGGGTAGCGGCTGTCGATGACCGGCCTGTAGACGCCGTCCGCACACAGCTTGGCGAGCGCGCGCACGTCCTCGGCCCTTTCCGGCGCCGGACCACCGCTGACTTTCAGTCCGCTCACCAAGGACTGGACCGGCGCGGCGAGGACTTGTCCGAGGCTACCCGCCAGCAGCAGCAGGCGGCCGTTCGCTGCAAGGGCGGGCCGGCATCGCGCGAGGCTGGTGTTGCCGACCGTGTCGAGGATGACGTCCCACTTGGCGCCCTGCGCACAGAAATCCGCCGTCTGGTAGTCGATCACGTACTCGGCGCCCAGCGAGCGGACGAGGTCGGCGTTCGCGGACGAGCAGACTGCAGTGACTTGGGTGCCAAAATGCCGGGCCAACTGCACGGCGGCCGAGCCGACGGCACCGGAGGCACCGTTGATCAGGACGCGCTCGCCCCGCTGCACGGCGGCGACTTTACGCAGGAAATGCAACGCGGTCGCTCCGCCGAACGAGATGGCGGCCGCCTCCTCGAACGAGAGGCCCTCTGGAATGGGGGCCAGCGCCCCGTCTTCCCGCACGGTCTTCAACTCGGCATGGCAGCCCATGCCGATGCCGGGGAAGGCGAACACCCTGTCGCCCGGCTGGTAGCGCGTAACGTCGGCGCCGATCGCCTCGACGACGCCGGCAAGCTCCGTCCCGAGAATCCGTTTGCGTGGTCCTCTCACGCCGAGAGCCAGGCGGGCGGGCAGTGCAAATCCCGCAGGGAAGCGCGCGCCGCGGATACGGGCATCGCCGGAGGAGACGGTGGTCGCCCGGATTCTAACGAGAACCTCGCCGGCCGCTGGCTTGGGGTCGGGGACATCGACGATCCTCACGGCAGCGGGTCCGCCGTAGGCGGTGCAGACGGCGGCTTTCATGGTGGCTCCCCGGCTCGTCGATCGCGTTCGACGTCATCGACCGTGAAATGCGGGCCACAAAAGGGCGGTCGAACGGTGCCCCCGCTTGCCGGAGTTTGCCTTTGTGCGTGTCCCGCCGAGCGGATAAGAGTCGGCGCATCGCAATCGGGGTCGCGCCGCGCGCGTGACCGATCAAGGGAAACGCCATGACCGCCACCAAGTCCAAGGGCTCCATCGACGCGCATTCACACTGGGCGCCTCCGGGCTACATCGCCTATGCCAAGAACCTTTCGGGCTCCATCGGCGGCACCGATCAGCTGATGCACGACCTCGACGCGCGCATGAAGTGGATGGATTCGCGCAACGTGCAGATGCACGTCCTCACGCTGTCGGGCTCGATGCCCTGGCAGTGGGCGTCGCAGGACGACGCGGTGGTGATGGCCAAGATCGTCAACGACGCCGGCATCGTCGCGCACAAGGCCAATCCCGACCGCTTCGTGTTCGGCGCGGCGCTGCCGATGCGCGATCCCAAGAAGGCTCTGGCCGAACTCGACCGCATCGCCGGCTCGCCGGGGTTGCGCGCGATCCATCTGCCGAACTCGGTCGAGGGCATCGACTACGTGTTCGGGGCCGAGTACGCGCCGATCCTGAAGCGCTGCGAGGAGCTGAAGCTGCCGGTGCTGTTCCATCCGCTCGACGGCGCGCCCAACTTCCACGGCGGCCCCGACCGGCTCGGCGGCACCGACTTCCTTTGGAACACGCTGGGCTTCCCCTTCGAGACGGCGACGCTCGCCGCCAAGTTCATCATGACTGGGACGCTCGACAAGTTCCCGGAGCTCGACGTGGTGCTGCCGCATGCGGGCGGCTGCTTCCCCTACATCGTCGGCCGCATCGAGCACTCGATCTCCAAGGGTGTGGTCGAGGGCGCCAAGACGCTGAAGAGCCCGTTCCGCGACTACATTCGCCGCTTCCACTACGACACGCTGGCCTACCGGCCCGAGACGCTGCGCTTCATGATCGAGATCGTCGGTATCGACCGCGTCGTCATCGGCACCGACAACTACGCGACGATGGACGTGCAGTGGCCGAACCAGCTCTCCGAGAGCCTGGGGCTGCCGCAGGCGGATCTCGACAAGATCCTGTCCGGCAATGCCGCGAAGCTGCTCAGGATCTAGCGTTGCGGGGTCGGGCCCGGCGGGTCTGACCCCGATCTGTAGCGGTGCGGCAACGGTGGCCGCCTCGCGATGCCCGAGGTCGATCGAGTCTTTTGACGGCCACGGCGTCCCCGGCCACTCTTCCGGCATGGGAAAAACCGATTCGCGAGCCAGACCGAGCTTCGAGCTCGAGCGCGTCGAGATCGAGCTTTCGGGCGGGCCGATCGCCGGCATCGACGAGGCGGGGCGGGGGCCGTGGGCCGGCCCCGTCGTCGCCGCCGCGGTGATCCTCGATCCCGGCCGCATTCCCAATGGCATCGACGACAGCAAGGCACTCGATGCCGAGGTGCGCGAGGTGCTCTACCAGCGCATCGTCGAGACCTCGCGCTGGGGCGTCGGCATCGCCGACGTGGCGCGCATCGACCGTGACAACATTCTCAACGCCACGATGTGGGCGATGGCTGAGGCCGTGGCCGCGCTGGGCGATGCGCCGCGGCTGGCGCTGATCGACGGCAACAAGGCACCGCGGCTCGCCTGCGCCTCGCGCACGATCGTCAAGGGCGACGCCAAGTGCCTGTCGATCGCGGCGGCGTCGATCGTCGCCAAGGTGACCCGCGACCGCATGCTGATCGCGCTCGCCCGCGCGCATCCCGAGTACGGCTTCGACCGGCACAAGGGCTACGGCACGCCCGAGCACCAGGCCGCCGTCGCGCGCCACGGCCTGACGCCGCATCACCGCCGCAGCTGGAAGCCGACACAGCTCGCGCTGGGCCTGCTCGAGGCGGAGTAGTCCGTCGTGCGCTTGTCCGTAGGGTGCAATAGCCCGTGAGGGCGTATTGCACCGATGTCGGGCTCAACGCGAAATAGGTGCAATACGCTGCGCTATTGCACCCTACGACCAGAAAACCTCACTTGTACTCGATCTCCAGCACCTCGATGTCGACGTCGCCGATGTTGACGGCGTTGTGCTCGACCGGCGCCTTGATGTAGCGCTGCACGCCCGGCTTGTAGTCGATCGTCGTCACCTCGCCGCTGGCGCTGGTGAGCTGAAGGCGGCCGAACGAGAGCTGCACCGTCAGATAGTCGTTCTGGTGCGCGTGCCAGCCGACCTGCTGGCCGGGCTTCAGCTTGAATCGATGCACGATGGTCTTGTCGTTCTCGAACTCGACGGTCGGCAGAGCGATCTCGCGATCGCCGGCGGTGGCCTTGGTCTTCTCGACGAGCTTCAGCGACATCTGCGATTTCCTCCTGGTACGTTTCTCTCGATGCAGTCGGTTGTGGACCGTCGATGCCAGACTAGCGCGCCCGGCCTGTTTGCGGAAGGTCTGGCCGTTAACCGTTGCAGGCGCATCTGTGTTCGCCATTCGTTCGACATGATCGCGCGCTCTATTCGGCGTCGTGGGAGCCGGCGTTGACGAAGCGTTAACCCTTCCCGTCAAGACTTCGTTTAGGTTCACCCCGCCGCCGGCTCTCGCCCGTGCGCGGAT
>CAMDBL010000044.1 GCA_945889015.1 Devosia equisanguinis | reverse complement strand
GTCCGCTCCGCACGCGCACAGGAGAATCGAAGCAATTATCTGGATTTTGACTATCACGTTCGTTGGTGAGTGAACCGCCTTGCGCGCGCACCGCCCTGAACGATGCGCGTCGATGTGGCTGACTTGCCACATATCTGGGGATTGCTTGTGGACGGTGCTAGGCGGTCTTCGCTGGAGGCACCCACTTGTCGCGCATAGTGACAAGTTCCTCGGCGGCCGACGGATGCAGAGCCATGGTCGCGTCGAAGTCGGCTTTGGTCGCCCCCATCCGCATCGCGATCGCCGCCATCTGCACGATCTCGCCAGCGTCCGGCCCCAGGATATGGCAGCCGACGACCTTGCCGCTGTCGCCATCGACCAGCAGCTTCATGACGGTCCGCTCCTCGCGGCCCGAGATGGTGCCCTTCATCGGCCGGAAGCGGGCCTTGTAGATGTCGAGCTTGGCGCAGCGCTCTCGCGCCTCGTGCTCGGCAAGCCCGATGGTGCCGATTTCCGGCGTCGAGAACACGGCCGTCGGGATCAGGTCGTGCGAGACCGTCCAAGGCTTGCCGCCGAACACGCTGTCGGCGAAGGCATGCCCCTCGCGGATCGCGACCGGGGTCAACTGCACGCGGTCGGTCACGTCGCCGACGGCATAGATATTGTCGACGTTGGTGCGCGAGGCGGCGTCTACGACGATGTGCCCGTCCCAGCCCTGCTCGATGCCGGCCTTCTCGAGCCCGAGCCCCTTGGTGTTGGGGCTACGGCCGATCGCGAACATGATGGCGTCGGTCTCGATTTTTGAGCCGTCCGACAACTCCCCGACGAGGCCCGCGGGCGTCTTGTCGATACGGGTGAACACGCGGCCGCACAGCACCTTCAGCCATCGGCGGGTATACTCCTCCATCAGGCCGTCCCGCATGTCCTCGTCGAAGCCGCGCAGGATCTTCTCGCCGCGATACAACAGCGTCGTGTCGACGCCGAGATTGTGGAAGATTCCGGCGAACTCGACCGCGATGTAGCCGCCACCGACCACCACGATCCGCTTCGGCAGCTCCTTCAAGTGGAACGCCTCGTTCGAGGTGATGACGTGCTCGATGCCTGGCAACTTGTCGTCGACATTGGGCTTGCCGCCGGTGGCGATCAGGATGGTTTTTGCCGTCACGGTCCGGTTCTCGTTGACGAGGCGGATCGTGTGCTTGTCCTCGATCACCGCGCGCGTGGGGAACGTCGTCACCCCCGCCCGCTCCAGGTTCGCCTTGTAGATGCGCTCGAGGCGGGCGATTTCCTTGTCCTTGGCGGCGACGAGCTTCGACCAGTCGAACGTGGCCTCCCCCAGCTCCCAACCGAAGCCCTCCGCGTCCTCGAACTCGTCGCGAAACCGGCCAGCGTAGACGAATAGTTTCTTGGGGACGCAGCCGCGGATGACGCAGGTGCCGCCGTAACGGTACTCCTCCGCGACCGCGACCTTGGCGCCGTGGGTCGCCGCGATGCGGGCGGCCCGCACGCCGCCGGAGCCGGCGCCGATGACGAACAGATCGTAGTCGTAGGTGGCCATGTCGTGTCCTGGGTTGTCGGGTTCGAAATGATGTGCGGCCTGCTCAGCAGAACCGCTCGTTGACGTCTTGGATCAGGACGTCCTGGAAGGTGCGCAGCGGCCGTTGCAGCTCTCGCGCGAACTCCCCCGCCATCTCCTGGAATTCATCCGTCTTCTGGAACGCCTCGAAATCCAGCAGTTCGTCTAGCGTGAAATTCGCGACCAGAAGACCCGCCATATGCTCTGCCATGCTCTCGGCGAACGTCTGCACCCGCGCGCTCTCGGGGCCCGCCTCGGCCATCAGGAACGCGTCGATCTCCTCGGCCCGCGCGGGCAGGCGCGCCTGGAACATCGACAGCAGCGCCACGCGGGTTTCCTCCGCCGCCACCCGGCCCTGCTCCATTGCCTGGCTGGAGCGAACCACGTCGACGACCGCATTCAACAGCGCGCGCTGATCGTCATCCGGCGATGGCTCGCTCGCGGCACTCACGACGTCGTCTCCCAAGGTTGAGGCGGCGACTATGCCGCCGCCGATGTCTTGCCACAACCCCACCGCTCCGCAAGCCCCTCTCCCTGCATCTCCCGGGCGCTGAGGCTCAAGCCCACATCTGATTGGCGGCGCGCAGCAGCAAGGTACGGTTGACGCCGTCGGAGTGGAGGAAGGCGGCGGCGTCGCGCACCAGCTTCTCGACGCCGGTCTCCTTCATGTAGCCGGTGCCGCCGTAAAGCTCGAGTGTCCAACCGGCGAGCTTCCAAGCGACCTGGGAGGCGAAGACCTTGGGCAGCGAGCCGTAGATCGGATCCCAGCCCTGGCTCGGATTGTCACCGAGGGAGGCTGCGTGGTGGATGTAGCAGCGCGCGGTGTCGGTCAGCATCTTCATCTCTGCCACCTGCGCGCGGATACCGTCGTGGTCGATCAGCTTCTTGCCGCCCTGCACGCGGGTCTGGCACCACTCCAGCGACTTCTCGTAGAGCGCGACCGCGACACCGAGGATCGAGGCCGCGGCGTAGATGTTGCTCGAGGGGCCGAAGCCCTTCTTGAGCTGCTGGCCGCCGTGCGCGGAACCAACGACATTGGCGTCGGGAATGAAGCAATCGGTGAAGATCAGCTCGGAGTTGTTGGCGAGCCGCTCGCCCATCTTGTCGTGAACCCGGCCGATGGTGAAGCCAGGATGCCCGCGCTCGAGCAGGAAGCAGGTCGCCCCGTCGACCAGCGTCTTAGAGAACTCCGTCTGCATGAATACGAGGTAGAAGCGGGAGCGGTTCGAATTGGAGATGAAGTGCTTCATCCCGTTCGCGACCCAGCCGCCCTTCACCTTGACCGCGCGGGTCTGATATTGCGCCGGGTGCAGAATAATGCTGTTGGAGCCGTTGTCGGGCTCGGTGCTGCAGATCGAAAGGATGGCGCGCGGGTCGTCGCGGAACGGAATGAGCACTCGTTCCTTCTGCTCGGGCGTGAACACGTTTTGCATGAACTTGGCGATCTTCAGCGTCTGGGCGAAGATGACGGAGGTGCCGAGATCGCCGCGGCCCAACTCCTCGACCACCATCGAGGTGGTGAGCATGTCGGCGTTCATACCGCCGTACTCCTCGTCGAGACACATGGTGCGCAGCCCGACCTTGTCGCCGGCCTCGACGATGTCCCAGGAGAAGCTGTCCTCGGGGTTCTTGTTGGCGTCGAGCGCGGCGGAGCGCGGCCTCACCTCGCTGTCGACGAAACGGCGGACGGAATCGAGAATGGCACGCTGATCCGCGGTGCGGATGAAGCACTGGTCCATGGATGTTTCCCCGTGTTTGCCGGCCGTCTTGCCGCAGCCGGTCGCGGTCGCCGGGCAGGCGATGAGCCATCATAACCATGGGAAACGTAGCCACAAGCGCGTCCCGCCCCCCCAGACGCTCCGCAAACGGCCAGCAACGCCATACTCGCCAGCTATAGGCGACATTCGAAACGATAATTTTTTGCTATCCGCGTTTGCCTTTAATGTTCGCGCCTCAGCGTCCAGCAGAGCGCCCCAGGGAGCAAGCCATGGCAAAGCCCAAGGTCATTCTCAATCTCTACCCGATGTTTCCCGCCGACAGCTTCGAGGATCGCATCAAGAAGCGGCCGTATGGCGCCGATCGCGACACCTATACCAAGATCGTCCACGAGTGGACCGACATCGTGAAGGCCGCCGAGCGCATGGGCCTGTGGGGCTGCTCGACCATCGAGCACCATTTCCATTCCGAGGGCTATGAGGTCTCCCCCAATCCGGGCATCCTCAACGCCTACTGGGCGGGCCAGACCAGCACCATCAACATCGGCGCGCTCGGCTATGTCGTGGGCACCTGGGACCCCATCCGTCTCGCCGAGGAGACGGCGATCATGGATCACCTGCTCAAGGGCCGCTACTGGGTCGGCTTCGCCCGCGGCTACCAGGCCCGCTGGGCCAACGTGCTTGGCCAGCACACTGGCGCCGTCGCCACCGTCTCCGACAAGAGCGCCGAGGACCTGCAGAACCGCAAGGTCTTCGAGGAGCGCATCGACATGGTCCTCAAGTGCTGGACCGAGAACGCCGTCAGCTTGAACTACGACACCTACAAGGCACCGTTCCCCACGACCGGCGTCGAGAACTATCCGGCCTGGAGAACGACGATGGCGGCCGGCGCCGACGGCGAGACCGACGGCAATGGGCGGATCATGAAGGCGGCCGTGGTGCCGAAGCCCTTCCAGCGCCCCCACCCCCCGGTGATGATGCCGACCACCAAGAGCATCGAGTCGATCGAGTTCTGCGCAAAGCGCGGCTTCATCCCCGTGCACTTCTCGCCGGTGAAGCAGGTCGAGGAGTCGATCAAGATCTATCAGGAGCTGTCGGCCAAGCACGGTCACTCCGTGAAGTACGGCCAGAAGCAGAACATCTGCCGCTTCCCGCACGTCGGCAAGTCGACCGAGGACTGGAACCGCAAGCTCAAGGCCTACGATGTCGAGATCTACAAGGAGTTCTACGGACCGTTCTTCCCGCAGATGCCGCAGGGTGACGGTGACGCCATCCTCGAGGGCATGAAGAAGTCGGGCCTGTTCGTCGGCGGCTCCGTTCAGGAGTGCAAGGACGACTGGAGCCGCACTTACGAGAAGGCGCCGTGCGAGTACATCACGTTGATCTGGCACTGGGCGCAGTGCCCCAAGGAGGTCATGCTCGAGGAGCTCGACCTGTTCATGCGCGAGGTGCTCCCGCAGCTCGAGACGCCGGATTACGACGTCAAGAAGCAGGCCGCTGAGTAAACAGCCGGCAACCGGGTAACGACGAGCGGGCGGGGACCATGTCCCCGCCCGCTTTCGTCTTGATGCCGTCTCGGAGCAGTCCGAGTGCGCCCGACCGCGTCAACCGAGCAGTTTCGCCCGAGTCTGCGGTCCGATGGCGCCGTCGACGCCCAGGCTGTTCTTGCGCTGGAAGTCCCTGACTGCTGCCTCGGTGCCGCGGCCGTACTTGCCATCGGCCGTGATCTTTGAGCCGGCCTTGATCAGCGCATTCTGAGCTGCCTTGACGTCGTCGCCCTCGTCGCCGCGACGCAAGGTCCGGTAGCTGACGACGGTCCCGGTCGCCGGCTTGACCAAGTCGATGCGGCTGCGGCGGGCGAACACGTCGATACCACCGACGTTGATCGGGCAAGCAGCGGCAGAGCATTTGCCGCGCCCCTTCACTTCGAGTGCGTTCCGCGTGAACGTGTAGGGCTTGCTCAGCAGCCCTTCGCCGTAGCGCAACCAGGACAGCGGTAGAACGTACACCGTCTTGCCGGCGACGTCGGCCCCGGCTGCTGGAGTTTCGGCACGCGCGGCAGGGGTGGCGGCGAGCATCAATGCCGCGGCGGTGAGACCAGCGGCGACGACCGCGCCGGTCCGCCGGCGGAAGACATATTCAACCATGGAAGGCCTCCATCCTCAGAGAGGCCCATTTCGATGCGCAGAAGGCGGCAAAATTATCGCGACGAGGCTCGTATCGGTCACGACCCCGAGAGCAGTGCCGCTATTGCCGCAGTGCCCCCGAGCGTTTGCGCTCGAGCGTGGGGATGCACCGGGCTTCAGCGTGCCGCGCGCGCCGCCCTGGCCGCGGCTATTCCCTGCTCCATGCGCGCCAAGGCATCACGCAGGCCGTCGTTGGCGATCGACGTGATCTCCGGCGCGATGACCGCGCGCGGTGTGCCGCGCGGCGCGACCACCGCCCGTGGCAGCGTCGAGACGCTCTGAACCGGCGCCTGCAGGATACGCAGGTCGGCAACTGCGCGGTAGCCGAAATAGCTGTTGATACGCTCGACCAGCTCCCGCTTGCGGTACTCGATATCCAGCGCCCGCCCGCCGTCGACTCGCAGAATGAGGGTAGCCCCGGGCCGCCCCTCCGCGCCCTGCTCGACATCCCCGTGGGCCTCGACCGCCCGCGGCCACTTCAGGCGCTCGGGAGCGGTATAGACGGCGAGCTGCGGACCGACGATCGCGGCCCAGTCGGTAAGCAGCGTCGCTGCGGAAAAACCGTACTTCTCGAAGGCCTTGCGCGTCAGCCGTGGTACGAAGCTTCCAACCGTCTTGGCCGCGATGAAGCCGCGCGCGGTCGTCGCCTGTGAAGGACCGCGGGGCGCATGAGATGGGACTTGCAGCCGGTTCATCGAGCGGGTCATGCCTCGTTCTAACTCCACGCATTTCAACCAGCACCAAACGTGCTTAACATGAGATAAATGATTCGTCGTTCGCCCGTCAGGGGCGCGTCATCGGATGGGGCATCAGATGGGCGCAGCAGCGCGACGGCAGCCGCAGGCAGCGACACCAGGGGCCAAGACGGCACCAGCCCTGCTCGCTTGGTACGACGTGGAACGGCGCATGCTACCCTGGCGCTCCGCGCCGGGAAATCTCGCCGACGCCTACCGCGTCTGGTTGAGCGAGATCATGCTGCAGCAGACCACCGTCAAGGCGGTGATCCCGTTCTACGAGGCGTTCCTTGCCCGCTGGCCGACTGTCGCGGCGCTTGCCGCCGCCGACATCGACGACGTGCTCGCGGCCTGGGCAGGGCTCGGCTACTACTCGCGCGCCCGCAACCTGCACGCCTGTGCGCAGGCCGTCGTCGGCCAGCATGGCGGCCGGTTTCCCGCGACCGAGGCGGAGCTGCTCATGCTGCCGGGTATCGGGCCCTACACGGCGGCGGCGATCGCGGCGATCGCGTTCGGCAAGGCGACCGCGCCTGTCGACGGCAACATCGAGCGCGTGGTGTCGCGGCTGTTCGCGGTGGAGCAGGCGATGCCGGCCGCCAAGCCGCATCTGCGCAAGCTCGCCGCCACGCTGGCGCCAGCCCGCCGCGCCGGCGATTTCGCCCAGGCGATGATGGATCTGGGCGCCACGATCTGCACCCCGAAGCGGCCGTCATGCCTGATGTGCCCGCTGTCCAGCCAGTGTGCCGCCCGCGCCCAGGGCATCGAAGCGACGCTGCCACGCCGGCTCGCCAAGAAGCAGCGCCCCAATCGCTTCGGCGTCGCGTTCCTCGCGCTGCGCGAGGATGGGCAAGTGCTTTTGCGCCAGCGTCCGCATACCGGCCTGCTCGCCCGTATGATGGAAATCCCTTCCACCGACTGGCTCGACGACTGGATGTCGGCCGACGAGGCGATGCGCGTCGCCCCCGTCCGTGGCGACTGGTGGCCAGTGCCGAGCTCGGTGGTGCACGTCTTCACGCATTTCAAGCTCGAGCTGATGGTGTATCGCACGGTGGTTCCGGTGGACGCGGCGCTGACCTTCTGGGCGGACAGCCCACGGTGCAAATGGGTGCCGCGCCGCGACCTCTACGCGCAAGCCTTGCCGAGCGTGATGCGCAAGGTGATCGCGCACGCGCTGACGGAGAGCTGAGGGCGGCGCAGGGGTGCGATGCTTCGGCAGGTGTTGGCTGACGCCGCGCTCTCCCCTAGAAGCGTACGCCGATAGTCTCCACCCCGGAACCTAGTCCCGATGCCACCGACACCACCCGAAAGCCCAGGGGCTTCACCCTGGCGCTTTGTCTCGCCTGCGATCTTCACGATCCCGATGTCGTTCGCCGGCCTCGCGCTCACGGCCCAGCGCGTCGAGGAGGCTTCGGACCTGCACGCGACGATGAGCGACATCCTGCTCGCCTTCGCCGCGGCCGCCTTAATGGCGGTCACGCTGGCCTATGGCCTCAAGTTCGTCCGGCATCGCGACGCCGTGGCGGCGGACTGGCGCCATCCTGTCCTGGTCAGCTTCTTCGCCCCTTACGGCATGACGCTGGTGCTGATCGCGGCAGCGCTGCAGTACCAGCAAGCGCCGCTCGCCCATCCCATCTGGATCGCCGGCACGGCCCTCCTGGCTGCAACGGCCTTCGCGACATTGGCCGGCTGGATCCTGCACAAGGACTTGCAGCCCGCTCATTTGCTGCCGGTCTGGTTCCTGCCTCTGGTCGGTCCGACGCTGATCGCGCAAGCAGGTGTCCGTCTCGGCTATCCCGAGATCTCCGCGACGGCGCTGGCGTTTGCGGTATTGGGTTGGCTCGCCTTCCTGCCGCTGGTGCTGCAGCGGTTGATCTTCGGGCCGCCGATTCCGCCGCCGATGCTGCCCTCGCTCGCCATTCTGGTCGCGCCGGAAGCGCTGATCTTCATCTCGTGGACCGAGGTCAACGGAGGCCTAACCGAAATCGGGCGGCTGCTGTTCGGCGTCACCACGGTGATGGGCATCCTCGTGCTGGTCCTGGCGCCGCGCCTGCTACGCTCGCCGTTCTCGCTGGCGTGGTGGGCGTTCTCGTTCCCGATCGCCGCGTGGTCGTCTGCGACGCTGAAATACGCGGCGGCGACCGGCTCGCAGTTCCATCTCCAGGCCGGACGCGTCCTGTTCGTCGCGGTCGCGGCCATGACCGCGTTGCTGACCTTGCGCACACTGCACGCAGCCCTGCGTGGCGACCTGACACGTCCTCCCGCCTGAGCAACACCCCTCATCGCCGGCCGAACAGCTTCTCGATGTCGGTGAGCTTCAGCTCGACCCAGGTCGGGCGGCCGTGATTGCACTGGCCGGAGTAGGGCGTCGCCTCCATCTCCCGCAGCAGCGCGTTCATTTCCTCGCCGGTGAGCTTGCGGCCTGCGCGGACACTGCCGTGACAGGCCATTCGCGAGCAGACCGCTTCCAGCCGCTCCTGCAACGGCTGACCGTCGCCGTCCGTCAGAAGATCGGCGGCGAGATCGCGGACGAGGCCCTCCACGTCGCAATTGCCGAGCAGCGCCGGCGTCTCGCGCACGACCACCGCGCCATCGCCGAACGGCTCCAGCGCGAGACCGAGCTCGGCGAGTTCGTGCGAGCGCTCGGAAAGCGCGTCGGCCTCGCCCTCGCCGACCTCGACGACGATCGGGATCAGCAGTCCCTGGCGCGCGACGCCGCCATCGGCGAGCATCGTCTTCATGCGCTCGTAGACCAGCCGCTCGTGGGCGGCGTGCTGATCGACGATGACGACGGAGTTGTGCGTCTGGGAGACGATGTAGGTGTCGTGCACCTGCGCGCGAGCAACACCGAGCGGGGGCGTTTCGGCACTCTCGCCGGCAGAGGGTGCCGGCCGCGCCGCGTATGGCGCCTGCATCGCCTCGGCGAGACCAGGAGAGATGTAGGTGGGGCGCGAGCTGGGGCGGTACGAGAATCCCCCTCCCCCCTGAGGGGAGAGGCCAGGGCTGGGGGGAAGCCCGACGGCAAACGGTTTGTCATCCCCCCCTTTCCAGCCCTTCCCCACGAGGGGGGAGGGAACCACGCCGACGTCTCCACCCGCCTGCATCAGTTCCAGACCCAAGGAGCCGTTGTGCGCCGATGCGCGATGCCCGGCCTCGTCGAGCGCAAAGCGCAAGGCGCCGATGATCAGGCCTCTGACGGCACCGGAATCGCGGAAACGAACCTCGGTCTTGGCTGGATGCACGTTGACGTCGACCTCGCGCGGATCGAGATCCACGAACAGCGCCAGCAGCGGATGCCGGCCGCGCGGCACGAGGTCGCCGTAGGCGGCGCGCACCGCGCCGATCAGCAGCTTGTCTCTGACAGGGCGGCCGTTGACGAACAGGAACTGCTGCATCGCATCCGGCCGATTGAGAGTCGGCAACCCGGCAAATCCCGACACGACCACGCCGTCGCGCTCGCCCCGCACCGGCAAGGCGTCGGCCATGAACTCGCGGCCCATGATGCGGCCGAGACGGGCCAGCAGGCCGTCGGGACCTGCCTCGACGCGCGGCAGCTTCAGCCCGGCGCGCTCCCCCGTGGTCAGCGCGAAGGCGACCTCGGGATGGGCCATCGCGAGACGCTTCACGGTCTCCGAGACGGCGAGATTCTCGGCCCGCTCCGATTTCATGAATTTCAGCCGCGCCGGCGTCGCCGAGAACAACTCGCGCACCTCGATCAGCGTGCCCCGGTTGAGCGCCGCCGGCTTGACCTCACCCTTGTCGCCCCGGTCGACGACGATGCCGTGCGCCTCGCGCGCGCCCTTGGCCCGCGACAGGATCTCGAGCCGCGCGATCGAGCCGATCGAGGGCAGCGCCTCCCCGCGAAAACCCATCGTGCGAATGTTGAACAGGTCCTCTTCCGCGAGCTTCGAGGTGGCATGACGCTCGACGGCGATGACGAGATCGTCCGCGGTCATCCCGCAGCCGTCGTCGGTGACGCGGATCAGCGACAACCCGCCGCCGGAAATCAAGATGTCGATATCGCGGGCGCCCGCGTCTATGGCGTTCTCGACCAGCTCCTTCACCACGCTCGCTGGCCGCTCCACCACCTCACCGGCGGCGATGCGGTTGATGGTCTGCGGCGACAGCTGGCGAATGACTGGCGGCATACGCGTCCCAGAATTGATCCCGCTGCTTCTGCCGCACCGACCGGCGCGACTCAAGTTCCAGCCACATGCCCTGACGAGACCGCCCCCCCTCCCAAACGTCAAGCGCGCCACCGAGGATGCCCACGGCGGCGCGCTGGTTGGATTCAAAGACTCGCTGCCGGAACCGCTAGTTCCTGCTGCCGGCGGCTTGCACCTTGGCCGGCTTGCCGACAATGGTGACGATGAACTCGTCAGGCTTGATCAGGCGCTTGGCGACGCGCTTGGCGTCCTCGACCGTCACGGCCTCGACCTGCGCATTGCGCTTGTCGACGTAGTCGATGCCGAGGTCATCGCGCTGGATCGCGAGAAGCTGGTCGGCGATCTTGGCATTGGTGTCGAAGCGCAGCGCATACGAGCCGGTCAGGAACTTCTTGGCGTTGTCGAGCTCGGTCGGCGTCGGCCCTTCCTCGGCCATGCGCTTCATCTCGGCCTTGATCACGTTCAGCGAGGTCTCGACCGCCTCGTTCTTGGTGGCGACGCTGCCGGCGAACACGGCCGACTTCGAGTAGGGCTGCAAATAGCTGTAGACGCCGTAGGCGAGGCCACGCTTCTCGCGCACCTCTTCCATCAACCGCGAGGCGAACGAGCCGCCTCCGAGAATGTGGTTGACGACGAACGCGGACATGAAATCGGGATCCTTGCGGGCGAGGCCCGCCTGCCCGAACACGACCACGGATTGTGGCACGTCCATCTCGACCACCTTGGTCGATCCGCCGCTCACCGGCTTGACCGCGGGAACCGGCAGCAGCTCTGCCTTGGCGGGCAGGCCGCCGAAAACGGTATCCATCAGCTGCCCGAGTTCGGCCGCGGTGATGTCGCCGACCGCGACGATCTTGAGGTCCGACTTGGCGAACACCCGCTTGCGATAGGCCTCGAGATCGTCCCGCTTGATCGAGGCGAGCGTCTCTGCGCTGCCGTTCGGACGGCGGCCATAGGGGTGGTTGGGGAAGGCGGTTTCCGACCAGGTCCGGCCGGCCACGCGGTCCGGGTCGCGCGCCTCGTAGGCGAGGCGAGCCTGCAGCTGCTGGCGCACGCGATCGACCGCATCGGCATCGAAGCGGGGCTTGTTGATCGCGAGCGTCAACAGTTCGATCGCCTTGGCGCGATACTGGGTCAGCGTCTCGAAGCTGCCGTAGACGGCGTCACGCGCGTCGTCGAACGACATGCGCATGGCGATCTCTTCCACGCGTTCCTGGAACTGGATGGCGGTGAGATCACCTGCACCTTCATCGAGCATGCCGGTGATGAAGTTGGCGAGCCCGTCCTTGCCGATGGGATCCTGGGCATTGCCCCCCTCGAACGAGAAGCGCAGCGCCATCAACGGCACCGAATGCTCCTCCACGAGCCAAGCCTCGAGGCCGCCCGGGCTTTTCACCTTCTGGATCTTCATGGCGTGGGCTCCGGAGGAGGGCAGGGTCGCGGCGAGGGCCGTGGCGACGAGACAGGCCGCGGCGAGAGACATCAGCCGCCTCGCCGCGGCGCCGGCCGCCTCGAGCACGCCGAGCACATTACTGAGCAAGATACGCCTCCAAATCAACTACGGCTCGGGGTGGCGGGCTGGCGGGCCTGCTGGCCGCCGCCCTCGGGGGCCTCCGGCAGCATGTAGCCGGTGACGGAGCGGCGCAGGTCGAAATGCTTCTGCGCGGCCTTCTGAACGTCGGCGGTCGTAACCTTGGCGATCTTGTCGGGCCATGCATCGGCATCTGCGACGGTACGACCGACCACCAGCTCCCAGCCGTAACGGCGGGCGAGGCGGGCTTGGTTGTCGCTCTCATAGACATACTCGGCGATGTAGGCGCTCTTGGCACGCTCGAGCTCGGCGTCTGTGACACCTTTCTCGCGCACCTCCGCGATCACTGCGTCGATGCCGGCTTCGACCGCGGCCAGCGTCTGCCCGTCCTGAGCCACCGCCGACAGGTTGATCTTGCCGTAGTCCTTTCCGGAGCCCGAATAGTAGCCGCTGGCGCTGGAGGCGATCTTGTCCTTGACGACGAGCCGCTGATAGATCCGGCTGGTTGAGCCGGAGGCCAGCACCTTGACCAGGATGTCGAGCGCCTCTGCCTCGCCGGGCTCTGCGGTCACGTAGCTCGGCGCGACATAGTAGCGGTGGAAAGACGGCTTGCCGGCGCGCGGATCCTTGTACTCGAGACGGCGCGCGGCACGCTGGGGCGGCTCGGTCGCGCGTGAGCGCGGACCAACGGCGGGATTGGACGGGATCTTGCCGTAGCTCGCCTCGGCCAGCGGCTTGACCTCCTCGGGCGTGACGTCGCCAGTGACGACGAGGATGGCGTTGTTGGGCGCGTAGAAGTGCTTGTAGAAACTCAGCGCGTCTTGTGGCGACAGCTTCGCGATCTCATGCTCCCAACCTATCACAGGGACGCCGTAGGCATGATTCATGAACAGCGCCGCGTTCATCTGCTCGTCGAAAATGGCGCCCGGATTGTTCTCGACGCGCGAGCGGCGCTCCTCGAGTATGACGTCGCGCTCGGTCAGGACCTCCTTCTCGGTGAGGCGCAGATTGACCATGCGGTCCGCCTCCATCTCCATGACGGTGCCGAGCCTATCCTTGGCGATGCGCTGGAAGTAACTCGTCGCATCGTGCCCGGTGAAGGCATTGTCCTGCCCGCCGAGCCGGGAGACGATCTTGGAAAACTCGCCCATCGGGATCTTGTCGGTGGACTTGAACATCAAGTGCTCGAGGAAGTGGGCGATGCCGGAAGTGCCGCGCGGCTCGTCGGCGGCGCCCACCCGGTACCACACCATGTGCGTGACGACCGGAGCGCGGTGGTCCGGCACGACCACGACCTGCATGCCGTTGGCGAGCTTGAACTCCGACACGCGCGAGGCGGTACGAGCGGAAAGGGAAGTTTCACTGAATGCCAACATGAGAAGGCTCACGATCAGGAAGCTGAGGGGACGGAGGCGGTGAGGTGACATCACATTCGATCCTCGGGACAATCGATCCTCGGACGGCGGCGGGGCAGACAGCGGCTGTCGTCTACGTCACCGCCTCCCGACTATGCGCTAGATAGGTTGCGAGTCGGACTTGGACGCGGTGGCAACGGGAATTTCAGACCGAGCAATGAGGCGTTTTGAGGCCGGTCGCCACCCGGCCCGCCCGATCACGAGCCCTCACGGTGTCGACTGGGACGCCCTGCTGTCAAATGACAAAAGAGTCATGCGACGGAGCGTGACGGTGAAATGGAAGAGGGTAATAGCGCACTGGCGCCCACCAGTGGTCGTGCGAAACCGGCACCACTTCCCGAAGTGCACCGGGACACTCAACGCATCGTGCCGGACGAGCCGACTGATTTCAGCACCGAAGGAGCGCACGGCCCGAGTGGTCCGACGGCACTTGCAGCCCTGGCCTGATCGCCTAGCGCGATCGGCTGGTGATAGTTGACCTTGCAATACTCCGCCTGGCGACGCTCCAACTCGCCCTTCGACATCGCCCCGCGCTGCTCGGGATCGATCGGGAAGCTGCCGTCGGCCTGGGCCGTGCTGCCGGTTTCCGGCGCCGGCAAGCGCTCCAGCGACGGCGGCACCACCAGTGGCGAGCGCTCGGCGAGTTGCTGTGTCTTGCCCCTGCTACCCGAGCCCGACCCGATGCCGGCCATGTCGAACAGCTTGCCGTTCAGCTCAACATCGCCGGGCGCGCAAGCGCCGAGCGCGAGCGTTCCAGACACGATCAGCGACAGCAAACCGGTGCGCAGCATGTGCTCTCCATCGCCACGGCCCAACCCCCTGGTTTTCCAGGAGCGCGCCATGTCAGGCGGTTACGCGGACTTTGAGGCTTCTTCGCGACTCGACCGGAACGATTCATACAAGAGCCCGACGACACCAGCAACAATGGCGACGTCGGCTATATTGAAGACATACCAATAGAACCCGAAGGCGTGCAGCGAGTAGAAGTCGGCCACTCCGCCCAGCATCAGCCGATCGATGGCATTGCCGACCGCACCGCCGATGATCAACCCGAGACTGACCGCGAGCAATCGGTTCGTGACCCCACGCGCGAGCCACACCGTCAAGGCGAGACTGGCAGCGAACGCGAATGCCGCCAGCAGGCGTTGCCCCCAAGGGCCACTCTGCGACAACATCCCATAGCTGATGCCGAGGTTCTTGACGAAGGTCAGGTCGAGGAACGGAAGCACACGGATGCGATCGGTCTCCTTGATGCCGTAGACCGCGATCATCCACCACTTGTTGGCCTGGTCGACGAGACCAGTGACCAGTGCCACCATCAAGCCTAGTCGCGAGAACGGCCCCCACAGCAGTGCGGCGATCCGCGCGCCCATGCCTTGCACCTGGTCCGGCATCTGGTCGTCCTGCATCGCCCCGCGCCCGCCGCCGTAAAGCGTCTCACTCGACCGCGTCTGGCTCAGCGGCCCTCGTCCTCGTCGCGCGAGGTATCGCCGCCGGACATTTCCTTGAGGCGGGCAAGCACGCGGGCCTCTTCCTCGGCCGCGGTTTCCTCGCGCGGTGCCTCGACCAGCGACGAGGCAGGAATCAGCTCGATGTCGGGTTGCGGAGCGCCGGGCATCGCGACGCCGGTGGTTTCGGCCGTCGGCAGCAGCGTGTCCCCGTCGTCCCCGCCCTGCGCCTTGTCGACGCGCTTGGCGCCCTTCTTGACCTCGGCATCCAGGTCGATCTGCGAGCACAGGCCGAGCGTCACCGGATCTTGCGGCACGAGGTTCGGCGAGTTCCAATGCGAGCGATCACGGATCTGCGCGATGGTCGGCTTGGTGGTGCCTACCAGACGCATGATCTGGCTGTCCTTCAGCTCGGGATGGTTCTTGATCAGCCAGAGCACGGCGTTCGGACGGTCGTGACGGCGCGACACCGGCGTGTAGCGCGGACCAGGCTTGGCCTTCTGCTGCGGCATCGCCACCTTGGGCTCGGCGAGGCGCAGGCTGTGGCGCGGATCACCCTCGGCCCGTTTGATCTCGTCGCGCGTCAGCTGCCCCGTCGAAATCGGGTCCATGCCCTTGATGCCGGCGGCGACGTCACCGTCGGCGATGCCCTTCACCTCCAGCACGTGCAGGCCACAGAACTCCGCCACCTGCTCGAACGAGAGCGACGTGTTGTCGACCAGCCAAACGGCCGTCGCCTTGGGCATCAATGGCTTACGATCGCTCATATGCAGTTCTCCGGAGCCCCGCGGACCCTATCCGCAAAGCCCAAATTCCGAGGAATGAGGGGATAGCTCGATATATATCCAACCTCCCACCAATTGCAACCATGCCGTTTTTGCACCCTGCGCCGGGTTCACCAGCGCCTCGATCCGAGTTATCATGCGATCTCAACCCGCTAGCGCCCGCTCAGAGCCGTCCATGAGCCTCGCACTCAGGCTGCCGCCTTCATGACGGTGGAGGACTTTCTGAAGCTCCCCAGAGAACCCAACGGCCGCATCGCCGAGTTGGTCGACGGCGTCGTGCGCTTGCAGGGTCCTGGCAGCGTCGCGCACGGTACCATTCAGAGCAACATCACAGGGCTTCTGTTCGCTCACCTGCGATCCAACCGCCCCGCTGCAATGTCGTGTCCAATCCCGGCAGCCGACCTCGCGTTCGCGCCGCCTGGAACTATCGCGTTCCCGAGGTCGGCGTCACCTGCCAGCCCAACGTTCAGGGCAAGCAGATGCTGCCCGAGCCCATGCTGCCGATCGAGGTGCTGTCACCGTCGAATGCCCACGACACCCGCTCTACGCGACGGTGCCGAGCGTGATGGAGATCTTGATCGTCGACTCGACCAAGGTCGAGGCGCACCTGCTCGTGCGTCAGGTCGATGGAAGTTGGCCCGAGAACCCCACTGTAAGGGCGGGGTGCGACGTTCTCGCTCGCCTCGATCGGTGTTTGAGGATCAGACGGCACGCCAGCCGAACAATGACGCCTGTCCCCATCGAGCCAGAGGAACGAGGCGCCCGCGCGTCAGCCCTTACCTGCTGCGCCCTTGCCCTGGCCTTGGCCCTTGCCCTGGCCCTTGCCCATTCCGAGTTTCTTGCCCCGGCCGCCGCCCGTCGAATCTAGGGCCTTCTTGCAGCTTGCGGAAGCCTGCTCGTATGCCTGCTCAAGGCAGACGCGCACCGAGCCGTCGTGAGGCTTGTCGGCGCAGATCTTGGCGATGTCGTTCTTACAGCCGCGCGCGACTGGACCCGACTGCGACAGCGCGGGCTGTGCGATCATCGTCCCGAGCACGGCGGCAGCTGCAATGGCGGCGATAGCTTTCATGGCACTCTCCATCAAATGAGCGGGCACCCAACGAGATGGACGCCGACTCTGACGGCACAAACATATTCAAGAATTTGAATGTTATCGCTGACATGTATCAATCGGTACTACGGCTGGCCGCGCCGGCTGGAGCGGCGCGCTTGACCATCCGCCCCGGTGCGGCCTAACCCATCAGACGCTGACGCGCACGTCCGATCGAGCAGGGGCTGGTCCATGCAGGAGCACGCAAAGTCGAAGAACCTGATCAAGGGGTTTTCCGGCGACGAGTGGGAAATCGTGATCGGCATGGAGGTCCATGCCCAGGTCGCCTCCAACGCCAAACTGTTCTCGGGCTCCTCGACCGCGTTCGGCGGCGAGCCCAACTCGCATGTGTCGCTGGTCGACGCGGCGATGCCGGGCATGCTGCCGGTGATCAACGCGGAATGCGTGGCGCAGGCGATCCGCTCCGGTCTCGGCCTCAATGCCCAGATCAACCTGCGCTCGGTGTTCGACCGCAAGAACTACTTCTATCCCGACCTGCCGCAGGGCTATCAGATCAGTCAATACAAGCAGCCTATCGTTGGCGAGGGCGTGGTCGAGATCGACGTCGATGGCGAGGCGATTCCAGTAGGCATCGAGCGACTGCACCTGGAGCAGGACGCCGGCAAGTCGATCCACGACATGCACCCCGACCAGACCTACGTCGATCTCAACCGCTCGGGCGTGGCGCTGATGGAGATCGTCTCCAAACCCGACCTGCGATCGGCGCGGCAGGCGCAAGCGTTCATCTCCAAGCTGCGCTCGATCCTGCGCTATCTCGGCACCTGCGACGGCGACATGGAAAAGGGCAACCTGCGCGCCGACGTCAACGTCTCCGTCAGAAAGCCCGGTGCACCGTTCGGTACGCGCTGCGAGATCAAGAACGTCAACTCGATCCGCTTCATCGGCCAGGCCGTCGAGGTCGAGGCACGCCGCCAGATCGAGATCGTCGAGAACGGCGGCACGATCGACCAGGAGACGCGGCTGTTCGATGCGGTCAAGGGCGAGACGCGGTCGATGCGCTCGAAGGAAGAGGCGCACGACTACCGCTATTTCCCAGACCCCGACCTGCTGCCTCTCGAGTTCACCCAGGATTACGTCGACAAGCTGCAGAAAAGCTTGCCGGAGCTGCCTGATGCCAAGCGCGCGCGGTTCGTCGGGGACTACGGGCTCTCCGCCTACGACGCCGACGTGTTGACGGCAGAGCGGGAGAACGCGGAGTTCTTCGAGGCGGTGGCGAAGGGGCGCGACGGGAAGACGGCAGCCAACTGGGTAATCAACGACCTGTTTGGCCGCCTCAACAAGGAAGGCAAGGACGTCGGCCACTCGCCGGTGTCCACCGAGCAGCTCGGCGCCATCCTCGACCTGATCGCGAACGGCACCATCTCCGGCAAGATCGCCAAGGATCTTTTCGAGATCGTGTGGAGCGAGGGCGGCGATCCCGCCGAGATCGTCGACAAGCGCGGCATGAAGCAGGTCACCGACACCGGCGCGATCGAGAAGGCCGTCGACGACATCATCGCCGCCAACCCCAAGCAGGTCGAATCGGCACAAGCCAACCCGAAGGCGCTCGGCTGGTTCGTCGGCCAGGTGATGAAGACCACCGGCGGCAAGGCGAGCCCCGGCGTCGTCAACGACATCCTGAAGCGGAAGCTCGGGCTGTGAGCCTGAGCGGCCGGCCTTGAACGGGGAACCGCCACCTGGGCACGCCACGTTGCCGCCGCAGCGCCAGATGCCTATGGTCGCTCGCGCGACTCTTCGGCACGCCCGCCGACCCGCGTGCCTACCGCTTGCGAGGGACTGCATGCGCCTGCTCCGATTTTTGCCCATTGCCTTCGCTCTCGCCGGCGCGCCGCCGGCGACTGCGACCAAGCTCGACAAGCCGGTCTGCGACGACCTCAAGGTGGAGCAGGTTCTGCTGCAGCAAAAGGGCGTAGCCGCGGACATCACGCGCGGCGCCGAGTGGGGCCGGGTCAATCTGACTCGCGATCGGCTGAAGGAGATCGAGAGGCTGATCCACGTCGAGGAACAGCTGGCTTTCCGCTGCCCGCAACCGAAGAAGCCGCTGGCCCCCGGCGAGGACGAGGACGGCAGCGTCGTCGCGGGCCCCGCCAAGGGCGGCAAGGCCGGCAAGGTCGGCGCCAAGGCGGCAAGCGACAAGTCGCCAGCCCCCTCGAAAGCAGCGCCACCGAAAGCAGCCCAGGCCAAAGCAGCCAAGCCCGCCACGAACGCATCGGCTGCCGGCGATGCCGAGCCACCGCCGAAGAAAAAGGTGGTCAAGGCTCCGGCTGCGCCGGCTTCAGCCGCGACGACGACGGCCGACCCTGCCCGCAATCCCGCGCCGAAAGCCAAGCCCAGGGCCAACGACGCCTACTCCCCGCCTCCGGGCGCGGCCGGCGGCTCTCCATTCAAGAACTGACGTTCGCCGTTCCTCCACCGAGCCCTCTCCGGCGGCAAATCGTTCGCAAGGCTGGCGGTGGCTGCGATGCTGGTGTATGGGCGAGCGCTGGTGTAGAAGCCTGCCTGATCCTGTTTTCCGCGCGCCACGGCGCCCCCGCAAACTCGAGACCTCGCCCATGTGGACGACCGTTCTGCTCGTTGTGCATCTGATGATCGCTGCTTCCCTCGTGGGCGTGGTGCTGCTCCAGCGCTCGGAAGGCGGCGCCCTCGGCATCGGCGGCGGCGGCGGCGGTGGTTTCATGACGGGCCGTGGCACCGCCAACTTGCTGACCCGGGTCACCGCAGCACTCGCCGCGGCGTTTTTCGCCACCAGCATCGGACTGACCCTACTGGCCAATCAAGGCTCGAGCGGCCCCAGTGGCTCGGTCTTCGACCGCGTACAGGTTCCAGCCCCGAGCACGCCGGCTGCTCCCGGCACGGCATCGCCCGCGTCTGGTCCCGCTCCAGCCGATGCGGCCAAACCGGCTGATTCCGCCACAGCACCACTGGCCACACCGGCAGCGCCCGCGCCGTCCGCCGCTTCCGACACGCCGCGTGGTGGTGTCCTCGACAAGCTCGAGCAGGGTAAGGGCGGGGATCGGCTGCCGAAGAAGTAGCGCCTTTCTCGGTCCGCGAATACGTCAAGGGCAGCGACCAAGGTCGCTGCCCTTTTTTGTCTCGTTACCCTAAGGCTGATGGCCTTGTGCGCCGCCGACCTCTGTTTAAAGGTAGGGGCACCGCCGCGTCTCCCCGCCGTACGTCGTGTAGGTGCCTGTCGACGGCTCGAACGACTTGAACCGCGCGGCACAGCGCTCATACGCGTCGCTGCTCCCGCTGTATCCGTAGCTGCGTCGATCAAATGCGCCGCCGATCACGGCACCAGCCGCCAGGCCACCCAAGAACGGTCCGACGCCACGTCCCCATCTGCGACCGCCGCGATGATAACCGCGATGTCCACGCCAACCGCGATAGTAGCCATCATGCCTGCGAAACTGCACGTCGGTCAGACCAAGGCTCGTCGCGGGGGCCGCCAATATAGTTGGAACGACCGACGGCAGCCCGGCCGGCGCCGCCTGGGCGGATGGAGCAGCGAATACGAAGCCTGCCATCGCCGCGGCTGCGATTGCGAGTGAGATTCTCAAGATCAACTCCATGATTTGATTATGCTATCGACCTCCAACCCCGCCTACGTTGCAAACGCGGGTAGGACCGATCCGTTCCGGAGGACGTCCGCGCGGAGCCACCAAACAACGTTGCCATGCCGCACCCTATTTGGTGCACAGAGCCAAAAAGCCGCTTCGAATCAGCCGCGTCAGTGGTTATGTTCAAAGCCCATGCAGCGGTACATCTTCATCACCGGCGGCGTGGTCTCCTCGCTTGGCAAGGGTCTGGCCTCGGCAGCTCTCGGGGCGCTACTTCAAGCTCGCGGCTATTCAGTCCGCTTGAGGAAGCTCGACCCCTATCTCAACGTCGATCCGGGCACCATGAGCCCGTATCAACACGGCGAGGTGTTCGTCACCGACGACGGCGCCGAAACCGATCTCGACCTCGGCCACTACGAGCGCTTCACCGGCGTTCCAGCCAAGAAGTCGGACAACATCACGACGGGCCGGATCTACCAGGATCTACTCGCCAAGGAGCGCCGCGGCGACTTCCTCGGCGGCACGGTGCAGGTGATCCCGCACGTCACCGACGCCATCAAGGCGTTCGTGCTCGACGGCAACGAAGGCGTCGACTTCGTGCTGGTCGAGATCGGAGGCACGGTCGGCGATATCGAGGGCCTGCCGTTTTTCGAGGCCATCCGCCAGCTCGGCAACGAGCTTCCGCGCGGCGCCTCGGTCTACATCCACCTCACCCTTTTGCCCTACATCCCTTCTGCCGGCGAGCTGAAGACCAAGCCGACGCAGCACTCGGTCAAGGAACTGCGCTCGATCGGCATCCAGCCGGACATCCTGCTGTGCCGCTCCGACCGCGAGGTGCCGGCCTCCGAGAGGCGCAAGATCGCGCTGTTCTGCAATGTGCGGCCCGAAGCTGTGATCCAGGCACTGGACGCCAAGTCGATCTACGACGTGCCGCTCGCCTATCACCACGAGGGGCTCGACGACCAGGTGCTCGAAGCTTTCGGCATCACCGGCGCGCCGCGGCCGGACCTGACGCGCTGGACGACGATCTCGCACAACATCGCCAGCCCGGAGGGCGAGGTGACGATCGCCATCGTCGGCAAGTACACGGGGCTCAAGGACGCCTACAAGTCGCTGATCGAGGCGCTAATGCACGGCGGCCTCGCGCATCGGGTCAAGGTCAACCTCGAATGGATCGAGAGCGAAACATTCGAGAAGGAAGACCCAGCCCCGTTTCTCGAGAACGTCAATGGCATTCTGGTGCCCGGTGGCTTCGGGGAGCGCGGCACGCGCGGTAAGAT
The DNA here is from genome assembly GCA_945889015.1 of Devosia equisanguinis. Taxonomy (GTDB): domain Bacteria; phylum Pseudomonadota; class Alphaproteobacteria; order Rhizobiales; family Hyphomicrobiaceae; genus CAMDBL01. Next base: position 2,712 of record CAMDBL010000044.1, on the reverse strand, counting down.
CCTGTCCGCACGCTTTGCCCGCACCCGCAACGTCCCCTATTTCGGCATCTGCTTCGGCATGCAGATGGCCGTGATCGAGGCGGCACAGGATCTGGCTGGGCTGCCCAAGGCCAGCTCCACCGAGTTCGGCCCTTGCGAGGAGCCCGTCGTCGGACTGATGACGGAGTGGATGCGCGGCAACGAGATAGAGCAACGCAAGGCCAACGGCGACATGGGTGGCACGCTCCGACTCGGAGCCTTCGAGGCGACGCTCGCCAAGGACAGTCGCGTCGCTGAAATCTATGGGGGAACACGCATCTCGGAGCGGCATCGCCACCGCTACGAGGTCAACATGCGCTACCGGGAGAGGCTGGAATCGGCGGGGATGCGCTTCTCGGGCGTATCCCCCGACGGGCTATTGCCGGAAATCGTCGAGATCCCGGGCCATCCCTGGTTCGTCGGCGTCCAGTTCCATCCCGAGTTGAAGAGCCGCCCGTTCGAGCCGCATCCCCTGTTCGCGAGCTTCATCGAGGCGGCGATCGAACAGAGCCGGCTGGTTTGACAACCTTGGAATGAGGTGCCTGCCCGCCGCCGGCGGGCACCTCCCGGTCCGCATGCGAAGCTTTTTAAGGCTCGCGATTCCTCGACTGTTTACTTAGACTTTTCATCGGCGCTGGCGCTTGAGCTGGTCCCGCCGAGCCGCCGCGCGCCACAGTCTGCCGTCGCTTTCGAGGAGAACATCACTCCATTGGAGGCATTGTCATGCAGAAGCTCCACGGATTCGCGCTTGTCCTTTGCGCTCTCGTCCACTGGACCATCGATGCGGCCATCTGTCCGGCCCGGTCCATTGGATCCTCCCGCCTCGCCTTGGTGATCGGCAACGCGACCTACCTGCACACCACACCCCTGGCGAACCCTAGGAACGACGCCGTCGACATTGCAGCAGCGCTGGAAAGGCTCGGCTTCACGGTCACCACCGGGCTCGATCTCGACAAGGCCGGAATGGACGAGACCATTCGCCGTTTTGCCGATGCCTTGGGCGGCGCCACGACAGGCGTGCTGTTCTACGCGGGGCACGGACTGCAGGTCGACGGCCAGAACTATCTGGTGCCCGTCGATGCCCGCCTGGAGACGGCGGCCAGCCTGGACTTCGAACTCGTACGTCTCGATTTGATCCAGCGCACCATGGAACGGCAAGTGCCGACCAACATTCTCTTCCTCGACGCCTGCCGTGACAATCCGTTGACACGCAATCTCGCGCGCTCACTCGGGACCCGCTCCTCCGCGATCGGGCGTGGATTGGCGGCGACCGAATCCGGAGTCGGCACCCTGATCAGCTACTCGACACAGCCGGGAAACGTCGCCCGCGACGGCAGCGGTCGCAATTCGCCATTCGCCAAGGCCCTGGTGGAGCAGCTTCTCATCGGCCGAGACGACCTTTCCGACATGCTGATCCAAGTCCGCCGCAACGTGATGCAGGAGACCTCGAACAGGCAGGTGCCCTGGGAGCACTCGGCCCTGACCGACAAGTTCCGCTTCACGTCACCGGCCGAGGCAGCCGAGCCTGTGCGCAACGAGCTGTCCTATGAGAAGCAGATCGAACTGGCGTTGTGGGCGGCGGTAAAAGACAGCCCCGATCCGAACGTTTTACGGTCGTACCTCGACCGCTATCCAGATGGCACGTTCGCCCCCGCGGCGCGCGCGATTGTTGCGGGCCTCACTGTCAAATCTGGGATCGCCCCCCCCACATCCGGTCCGCCGGCCGATGCACGCATGCCCTTCGATGGCCGCTGGCGGGTTCTCAAGGACATCCCGAGTTGCTACAAGCGCCCCAGGTCGGAGTTCGTCATCGAGGTCCGGAACGGCCAGGTCGTGAATACCGACGTCAAGGGAACGATCCTGGGCAACGGCGCCGTCAACCTGGAGGTACGACCGGGGGACGGCACCGTCGGACTCTTCTCCGGCCGACTGAACGGCGACGGCGGTCAGGTCCTGTTCAAGGGTATGGTGAAGAACGGCGGCGTTCTCGGCTGTTCCGGTGTCGCCATGCTTACACGACTGGAACCCGAGACAGGTGTGTCCGGCGTGGCACCGACGGGCGAGGAGGCCGGTGAGCCGAAGGCGCTGCCTCAGATGCTGCAGCAGGAGTTGCGGCGGGTCGGCTGCTACGACGGAGCCATCGACGGCGAGTGGGGGGCCGCGTCCCGCTCGGCGCTCGCCCGGTTCAACGAGCGGACGGGAGCGACATTGGCGACGCAGCGGCCCGACGCGCGAGCGGTGGAGGCGGTCCGCAAGACTGCTACCAAGGTCTGTGGGGGCACCGACCGGAACGCTGGCGCGCTGCAGCCAGCGCCTTCAGCGCGCAAAACCCGCACGTGCCGCCAGGAGACCCTGCCAGAATGCCGGAAGCGGCATTGCCCCGGTGGCGGCTGCGGACTGCGCGGCACGGGAACCTGCGCGCCGATCAATCGACGCCAGATCTGCAACTAGAGCATTTTCAGGCAGACCGGAATCAAGGGGGATTCCCAACTGGCGCGAATAGTGATTCTTGCTTGGTCGTCTCCCATGGCGAGGCTGGCGGCGTTGAGCTGGGTTCCCGGGCAAGCCTATTCGGATGATCTGCGGGCGCGTGTTCTCGGCGCGGTCGATCGCGGTGGCCGCGTCTACGAGGTCGCGCCGTTGTTCGAAGTCAGCGTGTCGTACATCTACAAAGCGCTAGCACGCCGCAAGTTG
>CAMDBL010000043.1 GCA_945889015.1 Devosia equisanguinis | reverse complement strand
TCGGCCGTCCACCCCGGCGCAGTCTCACCCTGATTGACGACGTGTCTCACCTTGATTGTCGCGCGGCATCGATCACCGCGAGATCGAGGACGCGAGCGCCCGCCTGCTCGACGAGGATCCCTGGCGCTTGCTCACGCCTGCCGCGGTCTACAAAGCCCTCGGCCATCGCCCGCGATGCGGCGGATGCCTTCAACTCGCGGCGAATTTGATCCACACGTGCGCGTGCCAGCGCACGGCAGGCTGCTCCGGATGCCCGATAGCCGCGATCACCGAGATCCACGTCGAGGTCGTCGAGACGATCGAAGTGGACATCGTCATGATCCCGGACGCGGACGTCGACAACGATCGGCACGCGAATGTGTTCATCGAAGCTGCGGAATGACGCCGTGCCCAGCTTGCGCATTGCGTGTCACGATCGCCATTTGCTCGAGACGAGGAGGGTCATGACGTGAAGGGAAAGCAGCAAGTCGTCGACATTCTCAATGAGGCGCTGAAGCTCGAACTCGGGGCCGTAAACCAGTATTGGCTCCACTTCCGGATGCTGCACAACTGGGGATACACGAAGCTCGCGGCCAAGGAGCGGGCCGAGTCGATCGAGGAAATGCAGCACGCCGACAAGCTCGTCGATCGCATCATCTTTCTGGATGGCCATCCCAATCTGCAGACGATCGCGCCGCTCCGCATCGGACAGGACATCAAGGAAGTCCTCGAGTGCGATCTCAAGGGCGAGCACGACGCGCGCAACCTATACATGAAGGCGCGCGAGATCTGTCGCGCCGAGGAGGATTTCGTCTCTATGCAGCTGTTCGAGCAGCTGCTGCAGGACGAGGAAGGGCATATCGATTTTCTCGAGACACAGCTCGATCTGATCGGCAGGATCGGTGTCGAGAACTATGGACTGCTGCAATCTGGGCCCGCCAAGGACTCGAAGGAACATTGACGGCAGGCGCATCAGAGACGCACGGCGTGATTGTCCCAGGCGACCGGCAAGAGTGCGCGCTCTGACAGCGTGTCACCCCGGGCGCCGGTCCCCGCCACAACACCGGTGCCCGACGTCACGACAAAGCAGCCGTCCGCGCCCGCCGGCGCTATTCCCGACACGTCCTTCAGCATCACGCGTCCAGCGACGCGGCCGGACGTGACCTCGATCATGAGGACGATGGCGCCACGTGACGAGCTGACGGCCGCGATCTCTCCTCCGCGATCGACAGCGACCGAGCTGACATAGCCACACAGCGCAGCCGCCGCGTCGTCGGGCAAGCCGATCCGTTGCAGCGGCTGCTGCCGGCGATGGCGGAACACGAGGGGGTGGGCGGCACTCGAGCCCTCGACCTGGGCCCCCAGAATGACGGTGCCGTCACGCGCGAGATCGAGATGTCTCAACGACAGCGTTCCCGGCAGACCCAGATCATGGCGCTCGAGCAGACCACCCGTACGCGCGTCGATATAGGCGAGCGAGGTCGCGATCTCGCCGGGATTGAGCACGCGGCGCCCCTCGCCGAAATCGGGATGCTCGCGCAGCCCTCCATTGGCCACGACGAGGATGCTCTGCCTACCCATCAGTGCGATGTCGTGGGGGCCTACTCCATACGTCGGCATCTCACCGATACGGTTAAATCCGCCGGTCGCGTCGTAGACGCCGATCACACCGCGCCCCGCCTCGAAGTCGTTCTCGGTGGCGTAGAGCAGCCGTCCGTCGCGAGAAAAGACGCCGTGACCGTAGAAGTGGCGATCCGTTGGCGTCGTGAACGCCACGGGAGGCCGTGAGAGCTCTGGAGAGAACGCCAATGCGAAGTTGCCGGGCCGGCGCGCGAAGACGACGCAAGTTCGGCTGACGGGAGACACCGTCACGTCGTGTCCGCGCTCGGGAAGATCGACCACTCGGACATCTTGCCCCGCGTCATCGAAGATGGCTGCGGCGAAGCGGCCATCGCGTCCTTTCCGGGCCGCGGCGAACAACTCGACTTCAGCCGCGCGTGCCGCGCGCGGGCCGATGCCCGCCGTGACCACGAGGCCGGCGAGCAGGGATCGACGGTCAATCGCCATCGGAAGCATTGAACCCGAGAGACAGCCCCGCCGCACGCTCGAACAGAGCCACCGCCTGCGTGCGCGCATTTTTCAGTGGAAAGCCCATCGCGATCATTCTCTGCTTGGCCTTGGCTTCCTCGAACGGCCGCTTCACGCCGCGGATTTCCTCCGCGACGGCAAGAGCGGTCCGCAGCTCCTTGACGCTCAGCTCCATGCCGAAGCGGATTGCGACATCTTTCCCCGCCACATCGCTCGCGACGATGGCGGCGCCGATGCCGCCCCTCTCGACGAGATCGATGATGCCTTGGATATTGGCAGTGACGAGCAGCATCGATCGTCCGCTCGGCAGGAGGGGTGGAGGCGACTTGCGCTGCTGCGGCGTGAACCCGAGAGGCCCCGCGATGCGGGTGTCGCGTATGCGCTCGATCCCGCGATCATAGGCCTTGGCGAGAGCCAATGTCGTTTCCGCAGGCTTCAGGTACACGGCATTTCCCGGCCCCGGCGCGAGCCAGCGCGCGGCAAAGCCTTGCGGATCACTCCATTCCCCTACGACGGCCTTGACCAGGCGATCGACGGCACCGGCGACGGCGCGCGAGAACCGGCAGGCGTGGCTGCCCGGACGATGCGCCGCCGGATCGCTGAAGAGGATCGCCTCCAAGGCTCCGAGGCCTTGCAGGGCAACGCTCTTGCCGATGAGGCGCTCCGGGTCGGTGACAGTCTCGTCTCCGCTGCGCAGCGCCTTGGCCACTTGCTGGGCCCCGATGCCGCGCCGGTCCGGCCAGTAGTAGAAGCGCTCACGTCTGTTATCGGACGTGATCGGACCGAAATCGATGTGCTCGATGCGGCCCCAGGCCGTAACCACACCATCGAACGCGGTAACGACGACGGAACGATCGGCGCCGCTGGTGCCGTCGCAGAACTGCGTCAGGGCCTGGGCCAGCGTCGCGGTGGCAGCCGAGAGCCGCGCATAGCCAGGACGAATGTGATCTTCGAGCGTCCTGCGTGCGAGGCCGGCATGATCGAAGCCCTCTTGCGCCATCCCGGGACGGGCCATCACGAGACCGACGACGACGGCCAGTCCAATCGCGATGCAACGTCGAAGAAATGGTGTCATGCCACTCACAGAGAGTTCACGAATTTCAACAGCAACTGCCGCTCCTTCGCCGGAAGCCCGGCAAATCCGTCACGTGCGCGTTGAGCCTCGCCGCCATGCCAGAGAATGGCCTCAGTGAGAGTGCGCGCGCGGCCATCATGGAGAAAGAAGGTGTGCCCGTTGACCACCTCGGTCAAGCCAATCCCCCAGAGCGGTGCCGTCCGCCACTCGCGGCCGCTGGCCCGCCCTTCCGGCCTGCCGTCGGCCAGTCCTTCGCCCATGTCGTGCAACAGCAGATCCGTGAACGGCCAGATCCGCTGTCCTCTCAAGTGAGGGTCCACCACCTCGTCGCCCGTGACGTGGCTCGGCGTATGACACGATGCACAACCAAGCTCGCGAAAGATGCGCTTGCCGGCAAGGACATCTGGTGCCCCAGGAGCACGCCGCGCGGGGACGGCGAGGTTGCGGGCATAGAAGGCGACGAGGTCGAGCAGCTTGCGATTGATCTCCTCGTGCGGCGCCTGGGACGTTCCGCCGTGCGGGGCTTCGACACACGTCGTCTGCGCGGCCGTGCAGTCGCCGTGGGCCCGCGGCACCATCCAGTTTCCGATGCCGATGTCACCCGCGAACGCCTCGGCTGACTGCTGCAGCACCGTGGGCTGCCCAGCCTTCCAGCCGAATCGCCCCAGCATCACCCGGCCGTCCGCTATCGACCACACGCGATTGGCGCGCCCCGAGATACCGTCGCCATCCCGATCCTCGGGGTCCTCGCGCGCCATGATGTCGGCAGCGGGGATGGCTTCCAGAAGCCCCAGTCCGATCATTTGCGGTGTCAGTCGCGGCGAGATCATCGCCTGGGGATGGAGAGCTCCGTAGCCGAGATCCGTGATGGCGTAGGTCGGCTTGCGCAGCCGCGCGACCTCGCCGCCGGCGAGAGGCACATCGATCTCCACGTATGTGACGAGCATGCGGCCTTCGCCGATATGTCCCTGGACGCCGAGCTCCTGAAGCTGCCCGCCGTAGGTCGGCTCTGGTACGACGCTGGCGCTGCCCTCGGCGAGCTGCCGGGCCTGCTCCTGCGTCTGCGGCGGGATCGACAGCCGCAGAAACATGGAGACAGAACGTTGCTCGACACTGGAGCCACGTGGGGGATGGCCGCGCCCATCCTTGAGGTGGCACGCCTGGCAGGCCCGCGCATTGTAGAGCGGGCCGAGGCCATCGGACGACTTCGTCGAGGACGGCGACGAGACCCACTGCTTGCGGAAGATGCCGTTGCCGATCTTGAAGTCGAGCTCGCGCGCAAACCCCATGTTGGCGGAGAAGCCGGAGAAGGCGTCGGCGAGGTCGACGGTTCCGCGCGATGTCGCATCGCCGCCCGGCATCTCCTCGCCGGGCTCCAGTCCCGCCGAAGCTCGCGAGGTGACCTCGCCCAAAGCGGCAACGGCCGCGAATGCGAGCGAGCCAGCGGTCAGGATACCGACCAGCGCGAGCCTGTGCATGGTAGTGTCACTTCTTCTTGGAGAGCGCCTTGCCCGGATCCTCGAGGCTCTCGGAGCCTTCGATACGGACAGCCTTGAGCTCTAGGACGCCGATCGCGCGCTCGAATTCCCGGGTCTGCGCAATCAGCGCGCCGATCGCGGCCTCGACGATGGCGTTACCCTCGCTGTTGCCCTCACCGATCATCTGATCGTAGGCCTCTTTCGACTCGGCGCGCTGCTTGATCGCGGCCATCTTGTCGACCGTCGACTTGATCGCTTCGCGCACGCGCGTATCGATGTCCGCGGATTTGGCCTTGACCAGATCCGACACACTGGGACCGTTCACGACGCGACCGTCGATCCGGACATACCGGCCGAGATAGACGTTCTGCATGCCGATGACGTCGTAATAGTGGGAATTGTGCGTATTGTCAGAAAAGCAGTCGTGCTCCTCCTCCGGATCGTTGAGCAGCAGCCCGAGCTTCATGCGCTCTCCCGCCATCTCGCCATAGGAAAGACTGCCGAGGCCCGAGAAGATCGCGGTCAAAGCCTCGCTCTTCGACTTCGACAACACGGCCCTGGCCGCACCTTTGGGCTTCCACTGGTCCACCATCCAGGCGAGATCTTCCACCAGCAGGTTCGTGACACTTTGTAGATATTCGGCGCGCCGGTCGCAGTTGCCCCCCGTGCAAGCCTTGCCCTTGGCGTAGTCGCTCGCCGGTCGTTGCCCCGCGCCCGGCCCAGTGCCGTTGAGATCCTGCCCCCACAGCAGGAACTCGATGGCGTGATATCCAGTCGCGACATTGGCCTCGATCTTCTCGGCCTCGTGCAACGAGCGGAGCAGCTTCTTGCTGATGGTTCGGGCATCGAGCTTACGGCCTGCGACGAGAATGTCGCGATTGGCGATGACGTTCGCCGCATAGAGGGGATTGCTGTCGGACGACGCGCCATAGCCCATCGCGACGTAGTCGATCAGGCCCTCGTCCAGCGGCCAGGCGTTGACCTTCCCTTCCCAGTCGTCGACCACCTTGTTGCCGAAGCGGAAGGCCTCGGTCTGCATGTAGGGCACGCGGGCAGCCTTCCAGGCGGTTCTGGCGGCCTCGAGCTTGACCATGTCGGGTCTTGCCACCAGGGCATCCACCGCCACCTTCAATTGGCGCGCCCCGATCAGAGAATCCTCGTAGGTGGCAAGTCCGATGGTGGCATAGCTCGCTATGACATCCTTCTGAGCCGGCGCCGCTGCAGCCGGGTGGAGCCAGCCGAGGCAGAGGCAGATCCAGACGCCCGCCAGCGTTAGCCGCCGTCGATCAACCAATGCTCTTTCTGACATGACCTCGTCCTGTCCCTCGATAGGCTTTGGAGCTGACTACAGTTTCTATGTTCCTCCAGTCAACAAAATGAATGTCGCAGACGACGTGGCCCGAATGGTGGGCGGGACGTCCCCGGCCGCTCGGCTGTGGAAAGTTCAGCGTTTGACAGAATGGGGTCTGGAGGCGGCTGGGCTCGCCGTCAACTTGGCGATCTCCTGCTCCAGCTGGCTTTTGCCGAACGGCTTCGCCAGCCGCGGCTCGTCGGTGCCGACCGACTGCAGGATCTCGTCGCCGTATCCGCTGCAGATCACGAAGGGAATGGCACGACCGCGCAGGGATTCGGCGACCGGCGCCGCCGACAGCCCACGCAAGTTGGCATCGAGCATGACGACATCGGGAGCAGGCGCAATCTCCTCGATCTTGGCGAGCGCGTCGTCGACGCTGCTCGCCACGCCGACGACCTCATGGCCCAGCTCCTCGACAGTATCCTGCAGGTCGAGAGCGATGATTGCCATATCTTCGACAATCAGAATGCGAGCCATGTCCACCTCTCAGGGTTGCGAACGCGCCGGGATCGTCTCCGTCGCTTTACCATCCCCCAAAATCTCTACTGCCCGGCCACGTCGTCTCCTGACGAAAATTCGATCCTGCACACGAGGCCCGTGTCCTTGAAATCGAGGTGCGCTACGCCGTCGAGCTCGTAGGCCAGGGCTTCCGTCAATAGGCGCATCCCAAAGCCGGAAGAGGTCGGCCGCTCGACCTTCGGTCCGCCACTCTCGATCCAACTCATGTAGACCTTGGATTTTCCAGAACGGTCGTCTTTTGCCTCCCACGTTATCTGGACCTTTCCAGAGGGGTCGGAGAGCGAGCCGTACTTTATTGCATTGGTTGCCAACTCGTGAATGACCATCGACATCGCGATCGTGGCATTGGGCGATAGATGCACAGCCGGCCCCTTGATCCTCACGCGAGGATCTCCGACACCCACCAGAGACCCCAGCGCCTTCTTGGTCATCTCCTCGAGATCCGCACCGACCCAGCCTTGCACCGTGAGAATGTCGTGCACCTCTCCGAGCGCTCGCAGGCGCTTGGCGAAAGCGACATTGAACTGCTCGGGATCGGCTGTGCTCTTCTGCGTCTGACTGGCGATCGATTGTACGATCGTCAGCATGTTCTTGACGCGATGATTGAGCTCACCGACGAGCCGTCGTTGAGCGACCTCCCAGCTCCGTCTTTCAGTGACGTCCTGCAACAGCATGGCGACGCTGTGGCTTTGCCCGGAGATCACACTGGTGTGCACCTCGAACCAGCGGCCCAGAGGATGAGCGAAGAGTTCGTGACTCTCGGGTTTCCCGGACCGATCAACCCTGGCCGGGATCTCGATCCAGGCTGGCTCGAACTCCGGGGAGATCTCCTTCAGGCGCCGCCCCGTGAGCCCGCCCGGGATCAGCCTTTCAGCGGCAGGATTGGCATCGGTGAAGAGCAGATCCTTGGGCTGCCCGGACGCGTCGAGATCGATCTGCGCCACCAGGAAGCCTTCGTCCATCGACTCGAACAGTGAACGATAGCGTTCCTCGCTGCCACGCAACTCGGCCTCCGCCCGCCGCCGCGCAGTGATATCGAACAGCGTCAACACCACCCCGTCTATACGGTTCTCGATGGTACGGTACGGCCGCAACCGCATCATGAGCCAGCGCTCGTCTCGCGTCTTGATCTCGGCCTCGATCGGAACCAGATCGCGCAGAACTTTCTGCTACATCCGACTCGATGGCGTCGTAAACGAGACGATGGGTGAAATCGGTGATGACCCGGCCGATATCGCTGTCCGTGATGTTGAAGTAATTGGAAGCTGCCGGCGTAAACAGCTTGATGCGCAAATCCGGATCGAGAAACAGAGTCCCGATTTCCGTCGCGGACATCAGATTGCGCAGGTCGTTATGTGCGGAGGAGATGCTCTCGAGCTTCAATTTGAGCTCGGAGTTCACGGTTTGCAGCTCCTCGTTCATCGACTGCAACTCTTCCTTGCTGGTTTCCAGCTCCTCCGAAGTCGAACGGTACTCCTCGTTGATCGATTGCAGCTCCTCGTTGGCGGCCCTGAGCTCCTGCGTCGCGGTCTCGTATTCCGTCCTGCTTTCCGCCAGTCGCTCCTGGGCGACCATCAACGCCTCGGTCAGGCGGTGCATTTCCCCCCCACCCGAGCCTTCGGCGATGTCGCTGGACGTCTGGCTCTCTGCCTGTCCACCGTCGATGAAATAGACCAGCGCCTGCGGCGACGCGCCTTCACTCGTCGGGACTGGAGCGACATGCATCACGATGCGTCGGAAGCCGCCCTCGAAGGAGACAGGAACCGGCAACGTGACGGTCGGCTCGCGATGCTCGAAGACGCGGTGCAGAGCGAGCTTGAGATCTGTTCTCAGCTCCGGTCTGACGAGCTGGGACAGCTCTGCCGTGAAGGGGCCTTGAGACGGAAGAAAGAAGCGCCCGACAGTGGACGACAAGTGCAGGATGCGATGCGTGGCATCCGTCAGAAGGCTCGGCGGCGCCGTGGCCTCGAGGGCGGTGGCATGACCCTGCCCGAGCAGAACCGCCTCCGACGGTGGCTTGTGGTTGACCGATGACACCGAAAGGGCAAAGCCGCCGTGCGCGAAGGGCATGGCGGGCATATGCCGCCCAGGCATAGGCTTGGCGACGAAAATGCGCGCATCCCGGTCCAGAGACTCGTAAAGCTCGGTGGTATCGACGGTCTCGGCCGAGCCGACGAACAAAAACCCATTCGGTTTCAATGCATAATGAAAGATGTCGCACATGCGCCGCTGGAGATCGCGCTCCAGGTAGATCATCAGGTTGCGGCAGGTCACGAGATCCAGACGGATGAAAGGCGGATCCTTCAACGCGCTGTGCGATGAAAACAGCACGAGATCGCGAACCTCCTTGCGCACGCGATAATGAGCGCCGTCCTCGACGAAAAAGCGGCGGAGGCGCTGCTCCGAGACATCGGCCTCGATCGCCTTGGGATATCTCCCTTCGCGCGCCGTCGCGAGAGCGCCCTCGTCGAGGTCGCTGGCGAAGATCTGCATCTGCGGTTGAATGTCCCGCTTGCCCGCCTCCTCCAGCAGAAGCATGGCGAGACTGTAGGCCTCCTCGCCCGTCGCACAGCCGACGACCCATGCCCGGACCGGCCCTTCGGTCAACGGCCGCTCGAAAATGGGCCCGATCGCTTTTTCGGCCAGCACCTCGAAGGCGGATGGATCCCGGAAAAACATCGTCACCGAGATCAGCAGGTCCGAGAACAGCTCCTGAGCCTCCTCCGGATTGGCCTGCATGTATTTGCAGTAATCCTCAAAGCTCACTTGGCGCGCCACCTGCATCCGACGAGTGACACGGCGCAAGAGTGTCGAACGCTTGTAGCTGCCGAAATCGTGCCCGGTGCGCTGCTTGAGAAAGCCGATGATCCGTCGCAGATCGGCCTCTGCGTCCTGCTGGGTCAGGGATTTCAAGGCGTGCTTGCTGCGCGCGACCTCGGCGATCCGTGCGGCAAGCTGAGCCACGGGGAGCACGAAATCGACGACCCCGGTCGCGATCGCGTTGCGCGGCATCATCGGATACTCGGCGTCACTGGGGTCCTGCACGAAGATGACGCCACCCGCCTCCTTCACCGCGCGAATGCCGAGAGCACCATCGGAGCCCGCCCCGCTGAGCACGACCGCCAAGCCATCGCCCATGCACGTCGCGACAGATCGGAAAAACATGTCGATGGGTGCGCGGTGGCTACGAGGCTCGCTGATCGGCCGCGAGGTCACCTTGCCACCGGCGACGACGAGCTCCCGGTCCGGTGCGATGACGAACACGCAGTTCGGCTTCAGGTCGGGCGAATCGTCCACCTGCAAAACCGGCATCGACGTCCGGCCTGCCAGTATCTCGCTCAACTGACTGGGATGATCGGGTGACAGATGAACGATCACGACGTACGCGAAACCCAGATCGTCCCGTAGGCTCGAGAACAGTTGCTGCAGCGCCTTGACACCACCCGCCGATGCTCCGATCGCACAAACCGGAACCACCGGTTCTGGCGGAAAGTCGGTGTTGGCGGACACTCTCGGCCTCCCTTCCGACGAAGAGCTAAACGAGCGGGCCCTCGCATTTTTTATTGGATCAAGCCAGCAGCGGATTTTGAGCGACGCAACAACTGTCGCACGGGGGCAAGTAGCTGTAAAGGCGAAGGATCCCGGGTCGAGCTGTCGCGCACTCGTCCAGCAACGCGACCTGCGCCGCTTAGTTCCTGCAATTCCGTAGTCCCCTCTTGCAGGCAGCTTGTCCATCGGATCAGAACACGTACGGGGAACGCGAAGACTACGCCGCCTTTCCGTGCGACGACGTGGTCGTGCGCGTTGACGAAAATCAACCACCTGGAGATCGTTCTTCTGTCATCAATGGCCGGCATCGGCACTGGTCATTCGAGGTGAAGACGTGGGGCTGGATCAGCTGACGGAATGGATCGGCGACGGTGCCGTTCTCGCACTGGGCGGCCTCGTCGTCGGCGCCCTGTTCGGCGCGCTCGCCCAGCAGAGCAAGTTCTGCCTGCGTGCCGCGACCATCGAGTTCTCGCAAAAGACGCTCGGACCGAAAGTCGCGATCTGGATCCTGACGTTCTCGTCGGCCGTCGCCTTCACTCAGGCCGCGATCTGGATGGGGTGGCTCAATGCCTCGGGCGCGCGCCAACTGGCCGACCGCGGCAGCCTGTCCGGAGCGATCATCGGCGGCGCCATGTTCGGCGTCGGCATGATTTTGGCGCGCGGATGCGCCAGCCGGCTCCTGGTGCTCTCCGGCACCGGCAATCTGCGCGCCCTCGTCTCGGGGCTGATCCTCACCGTCGTCGCTCAGGCCTCGCTCAGGGGCGTGCTCGCGACGCCGCGGGAGTACCTCGCAGGCCTGTGGATGGTGGAAGGCGGTCGCGGCCGTGAGATGCTCGCCTGGGCCGGCGGCGGTCCCGGCATCGGGATGCTGCTCGGCTTCGCATGGATTGGACTCGGCGTTTGGATCGCGTCGCGCAACAGGTTGGACTCCCGGCAGAAAGCCTCGGCTCTCGGTGTCGGCCTCACAGTGGCGGCGGGATGGGCCTTCACCTACGCAATGAGCCAGGCGTCGTTCGATCCGGTGCGGATCACCAGCGTCAGCTTCACCGGCCCCTCCGCCGATACGTTGATGGGCCTGATCAACGCGCGATCCGTTCCGCTGACGTTCGATACCGGGCTCGTGCCCGGCGTTTTCCTCGGCTCGTTGCTGGCGGCTTGGTCGACAGGCCAGCTCGAGTTGCAAGGCTTCGAGGGAGCCCCGGGTATGATCCGTTACTTGATCGGCGCGCCGTTGATGGGGTTCGGCGGCATGCTCGCCGGTGGCTGCGCGGTCGGCGCCGGCGTCAGCGGCGGTGCCATTTTCGCGCTGACGGGATGGCTGGCCCTGGCGGCGATGTGGGGCTCGGCGATCGTGACCGAAAGGCTGATCGAACGACGCGACTGAGAGCGGCCGCCAGCCAGTCTCGTTCTCGAGACCGGTCTCGTCTTATTTCACGGCTTCGGCGGCGATCTCGTTCAGCAGTTTCGTCAGCCGGCCATTGACGTCCTTGACCATCCGCGAGGGACTGTCCAACGGCAGGCGATAGCCGACATGCACCTTGCCGGGCTCGTGTCTGAGCTCGAAAACGAACAAGGATATTGGGCAATTGGCGATGCCGAAGGGGTTGGCGCTGACCGCCTCGTGGGTCAGTTTGGACGGGCAGAACTGCAGATATTGCGCGTTGGTGTACGGCGACTTCACACCCTGCGCCGTGACACTGCCCGCCGTGTCTGCCGTGCGCTCGAGCATCGCGTTGAAGTGACCGACGTAGTCGATGACAAAACCCCGCTTGAGGATCGCCTCGCGCAAGTCCTCGAGCACGTCGTCGAACTTGCCGTCCTTGACGAGGCTCTTGTATCCGGCAGCCGTCTCGGCGACGACCGGCCCGGTGCCCGACGCCGAAACGACGGCCAGGCCGAGAGCAGCAACGAGTAGCAGGCGTGACATCGCTGACATCAGATCACGTCCCTTGTTCGGGCGTTGTACGAATCCAGTTCGGGCATAGGTGGCGACATTCCCGCCGCGCTCGGCCTTCGGTCACTCTCTGCCGATGCGACCTGACGGCCTTGACCAGCATCAACTCGGTGCGAATTTGAGCCTGAGCTTGGCGTCACTGCACGAACCGGTAGGCGCCGTCCTTGCGTTCGACGCGGCCCACGCCTGGCCAGGGAAGGTGATAGCCGGTCAGCGCGATCTTCTCGGTCGCAAGCCGATCGAGCAGCCTTATGCGCGTGGCGATGGCACGATCGGGATCCATGTCCGAGCCCCAGCGCCACGCCGGCTCGGCAAAGGAAACGGCGGCGTTGACCAGCGCGTCACCGCCGATCAGCAGTTGCTCGCTTCCCGATTTCAGCAGCACCGAGACGTGGCCCGGTGTGTGGCCGGCCGTGTCGACATAGGCGAGACCCGGCACGATCTCGGTACCGGCAACCGCCGTTTGAATGCGATCGGCGATGGATTTCAGCCGGCGATGCGTCCCCGCCGCCATGGCCTTGAACGGCTCGGCGACGCGGCTCTCGACATCGGCCTGCAGCCAGTAGTCGCGCTCGACTGCGGTCATCACATGCTGCGCCTTCTCGAACAGGCTGCCGCCTCCCAGCGGATCGATCACGCCCCAGAGATGATCCGCATGCGCGTGCGTGAAGACGACCTTGGTGACCTCCTCGGGCTTGACGCCGGCTGCTTCCAGGCGGTCGGCGAGCCGGCCGAGCGTCGGCATGAAATCGGGGCCGGCACCGGTATCGATCAGGATCGTCTCGGAGCCGAGCTTGATCACGACGACATTGACCTCGGCCTTGATGGTCGCCGGCGCAATGCCCGCCTTCTTGAACACGCCTTCGATCTCTGCGTCGGGCCGGCCCGGCAACACGAAGCTCGCCGGCAGCGTGAAGTCGCCGTCCGATATGACGACGACCTCGGCGCTGCCGATCTTGAACTTGTGGGCTGGAGCATCCGCGGCCGTGCCGCGAACGGGGAGCCCCAGGACGCCGGCGGCCCCGATGGTCGCTGCTCCCGAAAGCCAGCGCCGGCGAGAGATCAGACTGTCGAGACACCGTTCCATTTCGCCTGCTCCCTTGCCGATCACCGTCCCGGCTCAACCGAAGATGTCGGCCGTGATGCCGGAGTACCAGCCCATGTTCTCTTCCTGCGTCTGCTTGCGCAGCTCGGCCGTCTCCCCGGTCTTGGAGACGAACGTCTCGACCGCGGCGATCTTGCCGTCCTTGGCCTCGTAGCGGCCGCCGACTTTCACGGTATCGTTCGGCGCGATCAGGCTCCAGCAGGTGTTGGTATAGCGGGCGGGGAAGACGTTCGACTTCACCAACTCGCCGCGAACGTTCAGGGCCGCGACCTTGGCCTGGCTGTTGGCCGAAAAGGCCGACTTCGGCATGTCACCGGCGATGCAGGCATCGCCGAGGACGTAGATGTTGGCATCCTGCGACGAGCGCATGTTGGCGGGATCGATCGGGCAGAACCCGCTCTGGTTGGCGAGGCCCGCATCGCGGGCGATCTTGCCGGCCATCTGCGCGGGGATGACGTTGACGAGAGCCGCGTTCTTGTAGGTCTCAAAACCGGTCTCGACCGTGTTGGTTTTGGGATCGACGGACTTCAGCGTCTCGTAGATCTTGGCGTTGATCCACTCGACCATGCCCGGATAGTGCTTCTCCCATCCCTCCTGGAACAGGCCCTGCTTGGAGAAGCTGTCCTTGGGGTCGAGCACGATGATCTTGGACTTGGTCTTGCCGGCCTTCTTGAGGGCGTGCGCCATCATCGAGACGCGCTCGTAAGGTCCCGGCGGGCAGCGATAAGGATTGGGCGGGGCGATCATGATGATGACGCCGCCATCCGCCACGGCATCGACGCGCTTCTTCAACAGCTCTGTCTGCGGACCAGCCTTCCAGGCGTGCGGCATGACCTGCTCGTGCGCTTGGCCCCAGCCGGGCACGCTGTCGTACTTGAGGTCGATGCCGGGCGAGACGACGAGCCGGTCGTAGCCGAGCACCGATCCATCGGCGAGCCTGACCTGCTTCTTCTCCCGATCGATGGCTGCGGCCGCCTGCGCCACCACCTTCACGCCCTGGGCGCCGAGTTTGGCATAGCTGTGCGTGATCTCGGGCATCGACTTAAAGCCGCCGAGATACAAGTTCGAATGGAAGCAGGTGACGAAGTTGGCCGTCGGCTCGACCAGTGTCACCTCGATCGCGCCAGCGCTGTCCTTGGCGATGTAGCGTGCGGCGGTCGCTCCACCTGGGCCACCGCCTATGACCACGACCTTGGGCTTGGCCTGGGCGAGCGCGGGTGCGGCGAGGCGCGCGGTGGAAATGGCGGCACCCGCACCGAATGCGAGCTGTCCGAGGCGGCGTCTGGTGATCATTGTTCGACCCTCCGATTTGCGAGTGCGTTGTCGTCCCGAGCATCAGTACGGCCACTTCGTTGCGTCGTCACTTGGCTGCGGCCTGATCGCCAAGTGATTCGAAATAGGCAGCCAGCGCTTCCACCTCGTCCTCCTTGAGGCGCGCGGCGATGGTCTGCATGACGACGTTGTCGCGTTCCTTCACGCGATAGGAATTGAGCACGGCGACGAAGCTCTCCCGCGGCCAGCCGACGATCGAGGGTATGCCGTTCGTCTTCCCCGAACGCTGATGGCAGGTGACGCATTCGCCAGCCAGGTACTCGCCGAAGGCGATATCGGCCGCACAGGCGGAGCTGGGCGAGCCGCCAAGCAGAGTTGCGACCGACAGTGCCGCGAGCACGAATCGCCTCGGAGGTCTCGACACGACCACGCCTGCCTCCCTGATCTGTTTCGGCCGCGACCTCTGAGGCAGCGGTCCGCCTCGACACTCTGCTCAGTCGACCCGTGGGCCGGTCTTCGAATCCGGCGTCACGTCCAGGACTTGCGCACGTCCGGTGACCTCCACCTTCGGCTTGCAGTCCTTCATGCAGACATTCTTCTTCCAGAACTGCTTCTCGCTCGTCTCGCGGTCGTCGTCATAGAACGCGCCGGCGTTCGGCATCTTGATCGTCGCGAAGTTGCTCTCGTTGAGCTCGAACTTGGGATCCTTGATGATCTCGTTCATATTCAACAGGAACGCGGTCAAGGCATAGATCTCGTCCGGCTTCAGCGATTGGGCATTGCCGAAGGGCATCGCGCGGCGAATATAGTCGAACGTGGTCGACGGGTACGGCCAAAACGATCCGATGGTCTTCTCGGGGCGGTCGGCCTTCAGCGTTCCATGACCGCCCGACAGCACGGGCCAGCGATCCTTGCCCTCACCGAAATCGCCGTGACACGACGAGCATTGCTCGAGGAATATCTTCTCGCCCTGCTCGGCCGTACCCTTGCCTTTCGGCAAGCCCTGTCCGTCCGGGCGCACGTCGATGTCCCACCCGGCGACCTCCTGCGGGGTCGCCTCACGGCCGAGATTGAGCTTTCCGGCGACGGCCGGCGCAGCGATCGCGAGCGTTGCCGTGGCCGCGATCAAGAACTTAGGAAATTTCGACATTCTCGACCTCGCCTGTGGAGCGGACCAGCCACGTCTGGATGCCGTTGTTGTGATAGATGGAGTTGACGCCGCGAACGGCGCGCAGCTCTGACTTGGTCGGTTGGACGTATCCTGTTGAATCGTGGGCGCGCGATTGAACCAACATCTCGCGGCCGTCCCAATCGAAATCGAGATAGAAGCGAGTGACCGACATGTCGAGGATGGGACCGTCGATGCGCGCCTCGACCCAGTTCTTGCCACCGTCGAGTGTCACGTCCACACGCTTGATCGTGCCGCGGCCCGACCAGGCGATGCCCGTGAGCACGTTGCGTCCTTTGCCCGGCAGGCGCGCTTCTGGCGCGGGACCGGTGATCACGGACTTCGCATCCATGATGTAGGTGAAACGGCGCGAGCGGCCGTCGGCGAGAAGATCGGTATACTTTGATGTCTCCTCGCGGGCGTGCCAGGGCTGATCGCCGACCTCGATCCGGCGGAGCCACTTGACCCACATGTTGCCTTCCCAGCCCGGGATCACCGCACGCAGGGGATAGCCCTGCTCCTCGCGCAGAGATTCACCGTTCATCTTGAAGGCGAGCAGCACGTCCTTCAGCGCCTTGTCGAGCGGCAGCGAGCGGTTCATGCCGGCACTGTCGGCCCCTTCGAGCATCAGCCATTTCGCGTTCGGCTTGACGCCGGCCTCCTCGAGCACGTCCTTCAGGCGGATGCCCGTGTACATCACGTTGTGGACCATGCCGTGCGTGTACTGGCAGCCGTTGAGCTGGGCGCCGCGCCACTCCATGCCGGAGTTTGCCGCACACTCCAGGAAGTAGACGCGGTTGTAGCGGGGGAAGCGCTTCAGGTCTTCCATGCTGAACAGCAGCGGCTTGTCGACCAGACCGTTGATCATCAGCCGATGCTCGATCGGATTGATCCGGGCGGTGCCGCCATGATGGCGCTCGAAGCACAGCCCGTTCGGCGTGATGATGCCGTCGAGTTCGTGCAGCGGCGTGAAGTTGACCGAGCTTTCGGTCGAGGCCGTCAGCCACTCGACATCGCGGCGCACGACATGCTTCTCGAATTTCGACGGCTTGCCGTAGGGGTTGGCCTGCACGCCGTCACCGAGCGAACTCGACCAGCCCGCCACGTTCGGAGGTAGATTCTTGGGGTTGGCGACGGCGGCCTTGGCGCCTTTCGCGGCTTCCTGTGCGTTAGCCGTCGTCAACCCGGCGGCGGCTACACCGGTCGCTGCAGCCGCGAGAAACTGGCGGCGCGAGCGGTTCGGGGCCCCATCCGTGCGCTCCTGAGATCCTTTGCTCATGGTCTGATCCTCCGAAGTGCTGCCTTCAGCCACCGAGCACCTTGACGGCGTCGGTGGGCTTGAGATCCACGGTCTTCTTTTTCGCGAGATGGCTTGCGACGACATCCCAGATCGGCGGGCCTTCCGTGCCCTCGTTGACGCTCGCCCAGCCCGCGACCACGTACTCACGGCCTGCGTCGAGCGGCTGACCGGATTTGAGCAGCGTCATGGCGGAGATTCGGCTTCCGACATTGGCGTTGATGTCGACGGTGAAGCCCAGGCCGCCGGTGCGGACCATGTCACCGCCCTGCTGATAGAACGGATCCGGATTGAAAATGTTGTCTGCGACATCCTCGAGCACCTCCTTGAGGCGCGCGCCGGTCATCTTCATGCGGTAGCAGTTGGGATACGACATCGCGCAGGCGTTGGTGATGTCCTCGAAGGTGATGTCCTGTCCCGGCAACAGCGTGGCGCCCCAGCGGATACCGGGCGACAGCACGATCTCCGCGTCGCGCTCGGCCAGCATCGCCTCGCAGAAAAGATCATCGAGAGTGCCGCCGAAGTTGCCGCGCCGATAGAGCAGCGAGCTGGTCTTGCCGAGCACGCGCCCGAGGTCGGCCTTGTAGGGTGCGCGGTGCTTGGCGATCACCGCTGCCGTCTCGGCGTCGGGCGTGATCGCGTCGGAGAACACCGGAATCAGACGATATTTGAAACCCTTGATCTCCTTGCCCTGCACGTCGAGATCGAGGCGCGAGACGAACTTGCCGTGAGAGCCCGACGAGATCAGGAGCGTCTTGCCGACCTTGGTCGCCTCCGGCACCGCGTCGTGGGTGTGGCCACACAGGACGACGTCGAGCCCCTTGACCACGGTGGCGAGCTTGCGGTCGACATCGAAACCGTTATGGGACAATAGCACGACGAGATCGGCGCCCTTCGCACGGACGTCGTCGATCTCCTTTTGCAGATCCTGGTCGCGGATGCCGAAGCTCCACTTGGGGATCATCCATCGCGGATTGGCGATCGGCGTGAACGGGAACGCCTGGCCGATGACCGCGACCTTGACGCCGCCCGCATCATAGATTTTCGACGCCTCGAAAACCTTGTCCTCGAACTCGGTGTCGCGGATGTTCTGCGCGAGGAAAGGAAATGGCAGCTTGTCGGCGATCGCCTTCACGCGCTCGGCTCCGAGCGTGAACTCCCAGTGCCCGGTCATGGCGTCGGGCTTCAGCAGGTTCATGACGTCGACCATGTCCTGGCCAGCGGTCTTGTGCGCGGTCCAGGAGTTGGTCCAGGTGTCGCCGCCGTCGAGCAGCAGCGTACGGTTGCCGCGCTCGGCGCGGATCGCCTTCACGATCGTCGCGATGCGGTCGAGACCACCCATGCGGCCATAATTGCGGGCAAGCTCGCTGTAGTCCTGGTCCGTCAGCGCGTAGGCCTCCGCCGACTTGGCCGCGATTCCGAACTGCTTCAGGAACGCCGCGCCGGTGACGTGCGGCACCTTTCCCTTGGCCTCGCCAACACCGAGATTGACCGTAGGCTCACGGAAATAGAGCGGAACGAGCTGGGCGTGAATATCGGTGATGTGCACCAGCGTGACGTTGCCGGTCGGCTCGAAGCGCAGCAATTGCTCCTGTGTCAGACGACCCTGGGCCGCAGCGCGCCCGAGCTGTCCTGCGCTCATCCCCGTCAGTGCCGCCGTGGCGAGCGTAGCCTCCAGGAATTGCCGGCGCGAGATCATGCGTGTCCTCCGCAGGCAGCCGTTCGACGGCTGCTGTCGATGCAACGGAATTCAATCCATCACATACAAATAATCAAATGCATCACCGACGAAAAAGGTCCGGCATCTCGAGGACGCCGGACCGCGCTTTCCGTCAGCCGACGGTGACCTTGTTCTCCGCCTTGTAGACTGAGCCGTCGTCGTCGAACCATTCGAACGTGAACGTGCCGGTCTCCTGCACCTTGACGAAGAACGACAGGTAGGGATTGGCCGAGATCGCGGGATGCAGATCGATGGCCATGATCTCCTTGCCGTTGAAGGAGGCCTTGAACGCCTTGATGATCTTGCGCGGCACGAGATTGCCGGACGCATCCTTGCGCTGTCCGGATTCCATCTCGTGGCTGATCAGCGTCTTGACCTCGATCGTCTCGCCGGCCTTGACCGTCGCCGGCAACCGGACGCGCGGGGTGGGTGTGACTGCCATATGCTCCTCCCGGAATGTCTCGAATTGCTGCTGGACTAGCCGCCGCAGCCGCCGATGGTGACCTTGACTTCCTTTTTCGCCGTGAAGAGCTTGCCGTCCGACATCTCAGCGAACGCCACGATGTTCTGGCTTTGGGCGAGCCGGATACGGATCTGGCCAGCGGCCTTCGGGATCATCGGCGTGTAGCGGAACGACGCCAGCAGAGGATTGGGATTGCCCTCGGCGAAGAAGTGCACCGACTTGACGTAGTCGGCCGCCGTCATCGGGCTTTCGACCTCGAAGTTCAGCGGCACCACGAGGCCGTTCTCCGCGATCGTCGGCAGATCGAGCTTGATCTTACCGTCGACGGCGGTCTTGCCGGGGAACAACTTCTTCATTTCGTCGGCGACCATCGCGGGCGTCGCCAGCGCCAGAGCGGGGACGCTGAGCGTCACCACTCCCACACCCAGTCCCTGCAGCAGATCGCGACGGCTCAGTCCCTTGGCCAGGATCATCATCACGTAACCTCCCATTCGCGGCGGGGTCTTTCCCCCGGCCAGCTGAAGTGATGAACAATTCCGCTATTGTCATATGCGAATATACAAATGTAAAGTGGAAACGCGTTGGACCTTGGGATGAGCATGTGCGCAACCCGGCAACGACGCCGCTGCGGCATCCGCGAGTGATGCCCGGCACCGTCAGGTCAGGGAACAAATGGGAGGGTCGAGGATGAAAGGTCGAGCAAGTCTGCTGCGGTTGATGCTGGCATTCGCCGCAGCACTGTGGCTGGTCCCCGTCACGTCTGTGATGGCACAGCCCGCCGACGAGAGCGAGAAAGAGATCGAGCGCTATCGCGCGATGATCGGCGACCCGATGTCGAACCCGGGCTTCCTCAACGTGGATCGCGGCGAGGCGTTGTGGAAGGTCGCGCGCGGCACCAAGAACGTTACGCTGGAAGGTTGCGACCTCGGCGAGGGGCCCGGCAAGCTCGAAGGCGCCTACGCAAAACTACCGCGCTATTTCAAGGACACCGACCAGGTCATGGACCTCGAGCAGCGCCTGCTCTGGTGCATGCAGAACGTCCAGGGCCTCGACACCGCCGACGTGATCAAGCGCAAGTTCGCCGGCCCCGGGCGCACCTCCGACATGGAGGATCTCGTCGGCTATATCGCAAACAAGTCGAGCGGCATGAAGATCGATCCGCAGGTCAGCCATCCCAAGGAGAAAGAGATGCTGGCGCTCGGCGAGGCGATGTTCTTCTATCGCGCCGGCGTATCCGACTACTCCTGCGCCACCTGCCATGCCGAGCCCGGCAAGCGCATCCGCCTGCAAGGCCTGCCCGACCTCTCCAAGCCCGGCAAACAGGCCCAGGAGACGATGGGCTCATGGCCGACCTACCGCGTCTCGCAGAGCAACCTGCGCACCATGCAGCACCGGATGTGGGATTGCTTCCGTCAGGCACGCTTCCCAGCGCCGGACTATGGCGCCCCGGGCGTTACGGCGCTCACTGTCTATCTGACCAGCCTCGCCAAGGGCGGTGAGCTCGTCGTCCCCTCGATCAAGCGTTGAGCTGGAGAAACACCCATGAAGAGACTTCTTCTTTCGGCGGTGGCTTTCGCCGCAATCGGGCTGGCTCCCGCCGTCGCCCAGTCCCCTGCCAAGGTCGACAGAGCCTTGCTCGAGGCGACCATCAAATCGACCTTCAAGAGCGCGCCCCCCGAATGGCAGGCGCGTGCGCAACAGGACGAGACGCAGCGCATCTGCAGCGAAACGCGCAACTCGCCCTCCACTGCCGACTTCGAGAAGATCAAGGCGCGCGAAATCGCCACCATCGTTTATCCTCCCGACGGCAACGTCATGGGCGACTGGAAGAAGGGCGAAAGCGTCGCCCAAGTCGGCACCGGCCACCAGTTCTCCGACAAGCCCGGCGGTCGAATCGGCGGCAACTGCTACGCCTGCCACCAGTTGGCCAAGAAAGAGGTCAGCTACGGCACGCTCGGGCCGAGCCTGGCCGAGTACGGAAAGATCCGCAAGTTCTCCGCCGAGGAGAACAAGCAGGCCTATGCGAAGATCTACAATTCGCACTCGGTCATGCCGTGCTCGAACATGCCACGGTTCGGCGCCAACAAGTTCTTGACCATCGAGCAGATCAAGGACGTCACCGCCTATCTGATGTCGCCGGACAGCCCGGTCAACAAGTAGGCGGAAACCAACTCTCGGGGCGGTGCTTGCGCCGCCCCGGACACAGCGAAAGACTGGCACATGCGCACGACCCTGGCTCGACTGATCATACTGCTGGCCGCCGTTGTCGCGTCGCAAGCTCGGGCCGCCGAGCTCGTCATGTTCGAGGAAGCCGGCTGCACCTGGTGCCAGCGCTGGCATGCCGAGATCGGTCCCGGCTACCCCAAGACCAGCGAAGGCCACATCGCGCCACTCAGACGGGTCGACTTTCGCAAGGGCCCACCATCTGATATCGTTTTGCTGCAGCGCAACACTTCGACACCGACCTTCGTGCTGGTCGAGGGAGGAGAAGAGCGCGGCCGGATTCTGGGATATCCCGGTGCCCAGTTCTTCTACCCCATGCTCGAGGGCCTGATCCAGCGCCTGCCCAAGCCGGCGGCCGCATCGGAAGCGGGATCCAAAAGTGAGGTTTTAGACAGCAAGGTGACGACGCAATGAGCCGCATTCTCTCCGACGAGGTTGTCGCCGAGCTCGAGAGCGACCGTGACGTCTCGCCCGAGCTCGAGCGGATGATGCGTCGCGCCCGCGACGCGAGCGACTTCCTCAAGGCGCTGGCTCACGAGAACCGGCTGATCCTGCTGTGCCTGCTGGCCGAGCGCGAGCGATCGGTCACCGAGCTGGAGGAGCTTCTGTCGCTTCGGCAGACGACCGTCTCACAGCAGCTCGCCCGTCTGCGACTGGACGACCTGGTGACGACGCGGCGCGATGGACGCACCGTCTACTACAGTCTTGCAGATGCGCAGTTGAAACAGTTCGTCCAAGTCCTCTACGATATGTTCTGCAAAGCCCCCTGACAGCGGCCGATCGCCGAAGGGGTCATCTGTCGCAGGGCGATCAATCGGCCCTTCGGATCAAGAAGCGGCTGACAGGGAGGAGCGCTGGTCCCATGCAGGGGCAAGCCGTGCTCGTCATCGGAGGGCTGATCTGCGGGCTCGTTGCTGGAGCCGCGGCTCAGTATGGCCGCTTGTGCACGTTCGCCGCGATCGAGGACTTCATCGCGGCAAACGACTTGAGACGGGCCCGGGCCTGGGCGCTCGCGCTGACCGTCGCCATTGCCGCCACTCAAGCTCTCATCGTCGCAGGACTGATCGACCCGACGACGTCCGCCTACACGAGCGGCCGCCTCGAGGTTGTCTCGCTGATCATCGGCGGCGTGATGTTCGGTATCGGCATGGCGCTCGTCGGCACCTGCGGATTTGGCCTGCTGGTGCGTGCCGGCGCCGGTGATCTGCGCGCCGTGATGATGGCCGTGCTCATGGGCATAGCCGCCTTCGCGGCAACCGGCGGACCTCTGTCGCCGGCTCGAATCTGGCTCAACGATGTCGCAGTCATTCACTTCGGTGGGCCTGGCGCCGGTACGATCAAGGCGATTGCCGCGCAAGTTGGCCTCCCTGGACTGTCGGCCGTCGCGGCGATCGGCCTTGCCGGGGGATTGGCGATTTTTGCCCTCTGGGGACGCCGTGCCCTACGCCGACCACGCCTACTCGTCTCGGCGATGCTGCTCGGCTGCGCTGTCGCCGGCGGCTGGCTCGTCACGGGCACGCTCGCGGACCCGTTCTCGGCACACCGGCTCGAAAGCCTGACCTTCGTCGCACCCATCGGCCGCGTCGTGCTCGTCGCCATGGGAGAGAGCATCACCCACGCTGGTTTTGCCGTGATGTCGGTGTTCGGCGTCGTGCTCGGCTCCTTCGCCGTCGCATTGGCCCGCGACGAGCTGCGCTGGGAGGCGTTCGACGATCAGCGTGAGATGCGCCGCCATATCCTCGGTGCGATGCTGATGGGTACTGGCGGCGTGCTCGCCCGCGGCTGCACCATCGGCCAGGGCATGTCGGCCTTCAGCATGCTCGCCATCACAGCACCGATCGCCGTCCTGGCGATGGTCATCGGTGCGCGCATCGGCCTTGCCTACCTCATTCACATGCCGTCCTTGAGCCGGTTGTGGGCCCGGTAGTCACGGACGCGGCGGCATTCAGTGGCGAAGTCGCTCCCACGTGGCAACCAGAGCAGCGGTCGCGCCTTCGATATCCGCGCTGGTGGTACCGCGGCCAAGCGTCAGGCGGATGGCGCCTGCAGCGACGTGAGGGGCGAAGCCATGCGCGAGGATGATCGCCGACGGCATCGTCGCGCCGGCATGGCAGGCCGATCCCGTCGCAGCGGCGATCCGCGGGGTCGCCGCAAGAGCCTCATGGCCGGCAACGCCCGGAAGCAGCACGTTCAAGGTATTGGGCAGGCTCGCGGCGCCGTCCCCGACTCGAACGAGACCGGCAATTCCCGACGACAACCCCTTCCACAACGCGTCGCGCAAGCCGCCGATCGTCCGTGCATCCTCGCGCAGGCGGCGGGCCGCAATCCCACACGCGCGCCCGAGACCGGCGATGTAGGCGACGTTCTCCGTTCCTGGACGCCGGCCGTACTCCTGCCCCGCGCCGGCGAGCGGGCTGGGCAGCTCGTGCCCTCGGCGAACGAAGAGCGCGCCGATCCCTTTCGGCGCGTAGAGTTTGTGGCCAGCGATCGTCAGGGCATCGATACCCCAGGCGCGAACATCGACGTGGACCTTGCCGAGCGATTGTGATGCATCGACATGGATCGGGGCGCCGGCGCGCGCGGCTGCCGCGGACAGCTCGGCAACCGGCTGCAGCACACCTGTCTCGTTTTGCGCATGGATGATCGTGACCAGCTCGGTCGACGCATCGATCTCGGCGGCGGCCTCGACAACATCGACAATGCCGTTGCGCGCCACGGGAGCGCGAACGACCGAGAACGTCTGTTCTGCAAGCCGCCGCAGCGGCATTTCGGTGGCCGGGTGCTCCACCGTGCTCGAGACGATTTTTCTCCGCGAGGACGGCGCGCACCCCGCGAACCCGAAAATCGCCTGGTTGCTCGCCTCCGTGCCTCCGCTGGTGAAGACCACCTCAAAGCTGTCCGCACCGATCAATGCCGCAACTTCGCCGCGGGCACGCTCGATCGCGGCCTTCGCCCTGGCTCCGAGCGGCGTCGCCGACGAGGGATTGCCGAACTCACCACGAAGGAACGGCAGCATCGCGTCGAGCACTTCGGGGTCGACCGGTGTGGTGCCGTTGTAGTCGAGATAGATCGGGTCGCCCATGATCATGCCTTCCGCAACCGCTGCACCGCGGCCGCAATCGCCGCGAGCTTGGCCTCCGCCGCCACGGGACCGCAGACCGGGTTGTCGGCGAAGGTCGCGAAGCCGCAATCGGGATGCAGCAGCAGCCGCTCCGCTCCAAACAGCGAAGCTGCGCTCTCGATCCGTGCCGCGATGTCATCTATAGCGCGACAATCTGGATGAGAACGGCGCGTCAATCAGGATGAGACGAGGCGGCCGAGCGAAGTGATGATTGACGCTGGCCGCGCCATTGGCAAGCGCTTTGATTGACGTTCCGCGTCAATCAGCGTCCGGTTTGTCGGTTTT
>CAMDBL010000042.1 GCA_945889015.1 Devosia equisanguinis | reverse complement strand
CGGCGGCACCGGTGGCGGTGGCGGCGATGGAGGCAGCGTCGTCGTCAACAACCAGGCCGGCGCCACGATCCTGACGAACGCGATCAACTCGACGGCGATCTTTGCTCAGTCGGTCGGCGGCGGCGGCGGAAACGGTGGCTATGCGGTGTCGGCGTCGCTCGCCCAGGCGGGCTCGCTGGCGGTCGCCGTGGGCGGCAATGGAGGCAACGGCGGCAGCGGCGGCGCGGTCACCGTCACCAATGCCGGTTTCATCGAGATCAATGCTAAGAATTCCATCGGCATCATGGCCCAATCCGTCGGCGGCGGTGGCGGAACGGCGTCCTCCGGGCTCGGCGTCGGGCTCATTCCCGTCGCCATCGGTGGATCGAACGGCGCGGTCGGAAACGGCGGCGACGTCTCCGTCGTGAACACGGGGTCGATCGTCATTGCCGGCAACAATTCGGTCGGAATCTTCGCCCAGTCCGTCGGTGGCGGCGGTGGCATGATCCGGCCAGGCGGCGGCGCCACCAGCGTCACGCTGAACGCGGGCGGCAGCGGCGATGGCGGCACGGTCACCATCGTCAACTCAGCCGGCGTCATCGCGGTCACCGGCGACAATTCCATCGCGCTCTATTCGCAGAGCGTCGGAGGCGGCGGCGGCGCGGTCGGGCTCGCGGTCGATCCGCCGGGCCAGATCGGTGCATTCCTGTTTTCGGGTACAGCGGGCGGCCTCGGCGCGTCGCTGGCGACGACGATCGACCAGACCGGCAACCTGGTCGCGACCGGCATCAACTCCATCGCGCTCGTCGCTCAGAGTTCCGCGACCGGCGGCAACGGCGACATCGTCGTCAACATTCTCAATGCGACCCCGGGCCAGCGCAGCGTCATCATGGGTGGCAGCGAGCAGGGAGCCGGCGTTTTCATCCTGAACGGCGCCAACAATGCACTCAACAACGCCGGCGAGATCACGAGCGTGCTCGGCGTGGACGGCTACGCCGTTCGCGGGACAAACGGCAACGACCGGATCGCGAACGCGGGCCTCGTCGTCGGCTCGGTCGATCTGGCGGGCGGCTTGAATGGCTTCGACAATCAGGCCGGCGCCACCTTCCTTTCGGGAACCGTCGTCGATCTCGGGGCTGGCAACACCCTGACCAACGATGGCGTGCTGTCGCCGGGCGACTATCAGCGCCTACTGACGACCAGCTTGAGCGGCAATCTGCTGCAGACGGCCACCGGTGCCTTCATCGTCGACCTCGATCTGAAAGCCGTCACGGCGGATCGGATCGACGTCGCCGGAAGCGCCAGCGTTGCCGGAACCGTCAAGGTCAATCTCTTCAGTCCGCTGACCGCGCCGTCCGGTGGCAAGCCAGGCACCCACGATATTCCGATCCTGACCACGACGGTCGGCGTGGCCCATCCGGGGCTCGCACTGGAGGCCCCGGACACCATTGTGTCGCGCTATTCGCTGGAGTACCTGAACGCCAACGATATCGTTCTGCGCAACGCGATCGACTATGCGCCCCCGGGCCTGAACCCCAACCAGCGCTCGCTCGCGGATGCGGTCAATCGCATCCAGGGCGCGCAGATCTCGCCCGCTTTCGTGCCGCTGGGCACGGCATTGTTCTTCCAGCCGACGACGTCGTCGCTGGCCAGCGCCTACGATTCGTTGTCTGGGTCGGGGACCACCGGGCTTCAGCAGTCGTCCTTCGTCGCAGGTGACGCATTCCTGACCACGATGGGACGGCAAGTGGACAGCTGGCTGTCGGGCTTGGGCCAGGGTACCCAGCTCGGCGAGCAGAGCGTGACTTCGACCACGGTGAGCACCGCCAGCATGGGCTCCCTGTCGTTGCCGGGGTATTCGGCTCTCGGCGGTCCGACGGGCGAGGTCACGCGCTCCGGCCGCGTCGTCGACACCGATATCAGCCGGTGGCGCATGTGGGCATCGGCCTTCGCTGGACGCGGAGAGCTCGCCGGAAATTCCAGCGTCGGCTCTGTCGGCTCCAGCGTCAGCGGCGGTGGCCTGAGTTCCGGCCTCGAGCTGCGGATCGCGCCTGATGCATTGCTCGGCGTGTCGGTGGGAGGCAGTTCCTACAGCTTCGCGGCGCCGCTGCGCGAGACCAGCGGCGCTTCGGATGCCACTCATCTCTCGGTCTATGGTGCCATCCGCGATCAAAATGCATATCTGTCGTCGACATTGGCCTATGGCTACATCGACAATACGACCAAGCGCCACGCGGCGGTCTCCGGCACCGTGCTCCAGCAGCCCGGCGGGCCGGTGGTCATCCCGGGCTTCAGCGAGCACTTGAAAGGGCGCTTCAACAGCCAGTCCTTCAGCGTGAAGATCGAGGCCGGCTACCGGATACCGTTGGGCAAGATCGACCTGACGCCTTTCGCCGGCGTCCAGCTCAGCGCGCTTCGCTCGGATGGCTACGACGAGACCACGATCGGTGCGAGCCAGATCGGTTTGTCGTTCGCGGGTCGCACGACGACCTCGCTCCCCTCGGTCCTCGGTCTGAAACTGAGTTCGGAATTCGCGCTGGGTGCCGACATGCGGCTTTCGACCTGGGCCCAGGCGGCCTGGAAGCACGAGTTCCACAGTGAACGCTCGACGCAGGCGTCATTCCTCACCGCTCCTGGATTCAATTTCGAGGTGCAAGGCCCGCGACCAGATGCCGATGCCCTGCGCGCCAATCTCGGAGCACAATTGAAGCTCGATGCGAACACTTCGATGTTCGTCGGTTTCGACGGTGAATTTTCGCGCGACGGCCAGAGCTACAGCGGTACTGCGGGCATCCAGTTCAGGTGGTAATCTCGCAGTCAGCCTCCACCAGAGGCGGAGAGGAAAAAGTGACAATGAGGAAGATCGTAAGTCTCGTATGGTGTGCCGCGTTGTTGCTGCCCTCAGCAGTATGGGCGCAGTCCTCGAGCAGCAGGTCGTCGACCTCGGCCGCGCCGCCGCCAGCCGCGGCGCAGGCCGGTGATGCCGGCGCGGAGATGACCACCGCGACGTATGGGGATTGGCAGCTCAGGTGTCGCAATCCTGGATCGCCAGCTGCGGGCCAGCCGCCGGCTTCGCGCACGTGCGAGGTGGTGCAGAGCGTCGTCGTTCAGGGCCAGACCGCTCCCTTCGCACAGCTTGCGTTCGGCAAGGTGCCGCCGACTGAAGGCCTGTTTTTCACAGCCGTTCTACCGACGAACGTCACTTTTCCCAGCACGGTCCGCTTTCAGATCGACGAGGCCGACAAGCAGCCGGTCGAGCTCGCTTGGACGCGCTGTCTGCCGGGCGGCTGTTTCGCCAGCATCGCCCCCAAGGATGACGTCCTGAAGCGCTGGCGCGCGCAGAACGAGGCCGGCCGCTTCATCTTCAAGAGCGGTGGCGGGCAGGACGTGACGGTGCCGTTCTCGTTCCGTGGCCTGTCACGAGCCCTCGACGCACTTCCAAAGTGAGCTCGCCGGGCGTCAACGACTGTCGGAGCCCGAGCCGCCGCCGAACCGCTGACGCAGGACGCCCGTCATCAGCTTCATCAGATGCTGCGCCTGCGGAGTTGGTGGCAGCCCTTTGCGCGTGATCAGCCCGATGCCGCGCGCGACCATCGGGGTCTTGAGCGGAATGGCGACCAGATCCGCGGAGCCCACGACGTCGAACGCCAACTGCGGGACGATGGCATACGCCGGTAGCGTCTGGACCAGATTGACGGCCGTCGTCACGCGTTGAACCTCGAACGACCACGACAGGTTCTCGCCGCGCGCCCCCAGCGCGTCGTCGATGAGTATCCGGTTTCCGGCCTCCGCGCTGATCCGAACCAGCGGCAAGCCCTCAAGCTCGGCCCAGGTGAGCGATTTACTTTTCGCGATCGGCCGCGACTTGTGGCAAACGAGAACGAACGGCTCCTTGGCAATCAATTTGAGATCGAGATCCCAGCGGTTCGCGGCAACGATCGTGATTCCGAATTCAGCGCTCCCCGATTGCACGCGCTCGGCGATATCGTTGGCGGAGTTGTCATAGACTTTCACGGTGACGCCCGGGAAGGTGTCCAGGAACGTGGAGAGCACCTTGGGCAGGCACTGCATCGCGATGGTGGGCAGACAGCCGAAGGCGAGCCGCTCGCGTCCGACATGCGCCTCGGCCTTCAGAGTGCCGACGGCCGTGGCCAACTCCTCGAACACGCGTCGCGCCTGAGGCAGCAACGCCAGTCCGGCCGGCGTCAATGTCACGCTCCGCGTCGTTCGCAGCAGAAGCCGGGTCGACAGGGAATCCTCGAGCTTCCTGATCCGATGGCTGAGTGCGGTTTGCGACAGGTTGAGATGAGAGGCCGCCGCGCTGAAGCTGCCGCGATCGGCGATGCTGACGAAAGCCTGCAGACCCAAGACATCGATGCGCACGGCATTACACCACTGCCAAGCCTCTGCCGGAGGCGCCGATCATGGGGCCGCATGCCACCACGACACGCATGCATAGCAGATGCACGTCGCATCGGAATGGCGACGTGTCGTGACCGTCAGCAATTCGGCCACGCCCCGCCGAGCACGGTCCGGCTCTGCTCGCGCAGGAATTGAGGAAGGTAGTAGGCTCCAAAGCCGCCTTTGCCAGTGACGCCTGAGCCTTTCCAGCCGCAGACGCTCTGCTGGCCGGGCCAGGCGCCGGTGGTCGCGCCAGCGGCGCGATTGGCGAAGAGCACGCCCGCTTCCGCCGTGTCGAGGAACAGCTGCAGCTCGCGCTCGTCGCGGCTGTAGCATCCAGCCGCCAGCCCATAATCGACAGCGTTACCGTCGGAGATTGCATCCTCGAGCCGACCGAACTCGATCACCGACAGGAAGGGAAGAAACAGCTCTTGCTTGTTAATGCGGTGCTGGGCGGCGAGCGCGGTGGCGATCGTCGGCGCCACGTAGGGTCCCCTGTCCCAGGGGCCGCCCGCGAGCCGCTCGCCGCCCGCGACCACATAACCGTCTCGTCGCGCCTCGAGCACTGCGTCGCCGAAGCGGGCCGCCGCCCGCTCGTCGATCAACGGTCCCATGTCGATGCCGCGCTCGCGAACATCACCGACCTTGATCGTCCGAGTGCGTCCGACGAGCCGCTTCATGAAGGGGGCGCGCTTAGAGGCGTGAACGTAGACCTTCGAGCATGCGCCGCATGTCTGCCCCGACATGCCGAAGGCGGAGCGCACCACTCCTTCGGCGGCGACGTCGAGATCGGCGGTGGCCGCGACGTATGCGGGGTTCTTGCCGCCCATCTCGGCGATCACCGGGCGCGCGACGCTGCCTGCCGCGAAGCGACGGAAGATCTCCATGCCGGCCGCACGCGAGCCGGTGAAGGCGACCCCGGCGACACCGCGATGGGCGATCAGTAGCCGTCCTGTCTCGTCGCCGCCGCACATCAGGTTGACGACACCCGCGGGAAGGCCCGCCTCCTCGATCGCCTGCATCAGCAGCGCGCCGGTGAGCGCGGCACTCTGGCTCGGCTTGTAGACAGCGGTGTTGCCAGTGAGGATTGCACCGGTCAGCATATTGACAGACGACGACAACGGGTCGCTGAACGGAGAGAGCACCGCGAAGACCCCTACTGGCCGCAGCACGTTGCTGGTCGCCTCGTGAGCGAGCGCGCGTGCCATCGGCCGCTCGTAGCCCTCGTTGCGCTCCATCTCGGCGGCATAGTAGCGGACGAGGTCGACCGCCTTCTCCGCCTCGCCGAGGGCTTCGAGCCGGGATTTGCCGACCTCGAGCAGGCAGGCGATGGCGAACTCGTACTTGCGCGCGTCGAGCACCTCGGCCAGACGCTTCAGATGCGTGACCCGTTCGGGCCACGGTGTGCGGGACCAGCCCGCTTGAGCGGCGCGTGCGGCGCCGACCGCACGCTCGACCGCGCCGGCGTCGGCGGCGACCTGCTCGACCAGAATCAGATCCCGGTCGATCGGGGAGCACGATCGCACGATCTCTCCGCCGACGTCGTCCTCGCCTCCGATCCTGTTGGGCCGGCGGATGCCGGCGAGCTTCGACGTGACGGCGGCGATCTCGCGGTCGAGAAAGTCATGCAGCCGCGTGAAGTCCGTGCCGGCGCCGGCGTGGGTGACCCGAGGGAGTGGCGCTACGGTCATGTCCGCGTTCCAGAATAGGGGGCGCGCCGCGGGCCGGCTGCCGCAAGGTCCTGGCCGCTGCGCCGCTCAGAAGCCATAGAGGCGGGCAGGATTGTCGATCAAAAGGCGGTTAAATTGTGCGCTGTCGGAGCTGTAGTCGCGCAACAGGTCGACGAGGTCGGCCTCGTCGACGGGGACTTTCAGGTTGGGATGCGGGAAGTCCGTGCCCCACATCGTACGCTCCGGCAGTGCTGCCATGATCGCGCTCGCGATTGGCACCGCGGCCGCGAACGGCGGCTTGGAGATGCGCTCGGCGCCACAGACCTTGATCCAGCAGCCGGGAAGCCGGGCGAGCTGCAGCAACGATTTCACCGCGGGCTGATCCGGCCCGAGACTCGAATCAACGCGGCCCATGTGGTCGATGACGAACGGCAGCGGCAACGCGCGGATCATCTCCGCCAGCGGCGCGATGTCCACCGCGTCGAGGTGCAGCACGACGTGCCAGCCGAGCGGCGTGATGCGGTCGATGACGTGGCGGAACACGTCCATGTCCGGCGCGCCGCCGAGGTGGCGCACGAAGTTGAAGCGGGCCCCGCGAACGCCGCCATCGTGCAGTGTCTGCAGGTCGCGATCGGTGAAGCCGTCGTCGACGATCGCGACTCCGCGGAAGCGTTCGGGGTCGGACGCGATGCAATCGAGCATGGCGCGGTTATCGGTTCCATGGCAGCTCGCCTGCACGATCACGGCCCGGCCGATGCCAAGGCGATCGTGAAGTGCGGCGAGTGCCTCCTTCGGCGCGTCGGTTGGCGTGTAGCTGCGCTTGGGCGAATACGGAAAAACCGCTGCCGGGCCAAACACGTGGCAATGCGCGTCCGTGGCGTTCGGTGGCAGTTTGAACGCGGGCCGGCGCTTGGCCGCCTGATCGTGCGACGCGCTCATGCCAGCACCTCGACCGCGTCGGGGAACAGTCGCTGATAGGCCTCGCCGTACGTCATCGGTCGGCCGGAGTTTCGTCCGCCCTGCATGCCGCGATTGAGCGCCACCCGCTCGTAGTAGGCCCATAGGTGCTTTTGCGCAGCGAGCACCTGAAAAGCTTCGTACTTCTGCTTCCAGACGTCGTCGATGTTGAGGATCACCTGCGGCTTGAAATTACACTGTTCGGGCTGGTGGGGCTCGAAGAGGAATACGGGCGGAGCCGCGTAGCTGCGATCGGGATCGGGCTTGTGGCCGGCCGCCTGCGCGATCACGCGCGCCTCCTGGGCGAAATGAGCAGTCACCGGATGATCAAAGTTGTAGGGATCCTCGAGCGCGTGGGTGAGCACGAATGCCGGCTTTAACTCGCGATAGATGTCGATGGTGCGATCGAGCATCTCGGGCGTGACGCGAAGGGGGTAGTCGCCGGCATCGAAGAACTCGATCTCGGCGCCGAGGATGGTCGCTGCCCGCTCGGCTTCGTCCTTGCGGCCGGCCTTGACGTCGGCGAGCGACACGCCCGCCTTCTTCCACGCGAACTGGCTCTCGCCGCGCTCGCCATAGGAGAGGCAGACGATCTTCATGCGGTAGCCTTTGCGCGCATGTAGCGCGATGGCACCACCTGCCCGCCAGACGAAGTCGCCGGGGTGGGCGGTGATGACGAGACCGGCTTTCTGGGTCATGGCGTCCTCGTTCAAAGAGCTCAGGTCTTGGGACGCGCGCCGCGCTGCTGCGCATCGGCGACGGCGCGGGCAAGGCCCGGATCGCGACCGAGGCACTCGAGCATCTCGGCTGCCTCCCGCATCTCGGCGGCCCGGCGGATGCCGTGCGTTGCGACGCGCTCGGCCATGTTGTCGGCGAGGGCCGGCCAGTCGATCGAAGGGAACGTCGCGGCGAGGCTGGCATAGACCTCGCTCTCGACGTTCCAGTGCTTGGTCGCGGCAGCGCAGTCCACGATCAGCGCCTCGAGGCCCTTGATCATAATGCTGCGGCAGAGCTTCATCGCGGAGGCTCGGCCATGCTCGATCGAGACCGGCGTGAGGTTCATGCCGAGCGTATTCAGCCAGCGCGAGGTTTCGGCGGCCATCGGACCACCCGCGAGGATCTGGACCTTGATGCCGGGCACCTTGACCGGGGCCATGACCGCACCTTCGACGTAGTGCGCACCGCAAGCCTGAACCACGTCGGCCGCACGGCGCTTGGTGTCGGGCGAGGCCGAGTTGACGTCGAGATAGATCTGGCCGGGCGCGAGATAGCCCGCGGCGTGCCGGGCGACGTTCTCGGCGACATCGGCCGTCACCGCCGAGATGACGATGTGGGAGCCCCTGGCTGCGTCGGCCGCGGTCGGTGCCGGTGTGACCGACAGTGCCGATGCGCGCGCCAGGCGGGCGTCGCGCTTGGCGTCGTCGTCGAAGACGATGTCGAACGTCGAGAGTGCGACGCCACCGCCGCGCATGAGGTCGTCGCTGAACCGCTGGCCGACCTCGCCGAAGCCGATGAAGGCGATGCGTGTGGTGTTGGGAGACGTCACGTGTGGACCTTGCCATGCCGGGAAGAGGAAGAGGTGGCGAGAGTTGCACTCCGTTCTCGCCGTCGTCCAATGCAAAGCATTGCCGGACTATGCCATTCGGCTCATCAATCGAAACAGGGATTCGATGCTCCGGCCCAGCATGCTCTCACGCCGCGAGCCAGTCTCGAAGCGCTGCATTGACCTCGTCCGGCTTTTCCATCGTCGACAGATGGCCGCTTCCGGGAACCACGACCAGACGGCTGCCGGCGATGCCCGCGTGCATTTCGTGGGACAGCTCGGGAGGGGTCAGGGTGTCGCCGTCGCCGACCAGCACCAGGGCTGGAATACGGATCGAGGCCAACAGCGGCCGGCAATCGGGACGGCTCATCAGCGCTTCCTGCTGCCTTTTGAACGCGTCGAAACCCGTATCGACGGCCATCTGCACGACGCGATCGACGAGCGGCGCGTCGTTCTGGCGGGCGGCATGGATCAGATTGGGCATCAGAGCCTTCTGCACCGCAGCCATGCCGTGCTCGCGGGCGAGCTCGAGCAACTTGAGGCGGGCTTCCTTGCGCTCTGGAGCGTCCGGCCGGGCCGCCGTGTCGAGCAGGGCCAGCTTCAGCACCCGCTCCGGCGCCTGGCGGACCAGTTCGAAGGCGACATAGCCGCCCATCGACAGGCCCGCGACCGCGAATTTCGGCGGTGCCGAGGCCAGGATTTCCTGCGCGATCGCCGCGACGGTCGGATGGCCGGTGTGCCGGCCGATCGTGATGTCGGCGACATCGGCGAGGGTTGTGCGCTGGGCGGTGAACAGGTCGGCGGTGCAGAGCAGTCCGGGCACCAGCACGAGCGGGGTCTTGGAGGGGGCGGTCATTTTTGTCGACGTCTCCGGGGGGTGGGATCGTCAGGCGGGGCCGGCAACTCGTGCCGCCGCGGCTGCGGCTTGTCCAGAAAGAACGTCGCGGAAACGAGGCGTTGCCTTGGCAACTCGTGTGGTTGCCACAACATATAGTGTCGGAAACCGCAACACCGGTCGCTGCAACCTGACGATCGCGCGTGGATTTTCTTGCGTTTCTATATGACTTGTGTCAGCTGGAGCGCGTCAAGGGCGCAGGGGATCACCTATACGTTGATCCCTTTTGGAGACTTGACCTCTTCCTTTGCCGAATTCGGCAGTCCGGACCTCCCCTGCGCTCCGTCACCGCCGGCAGCCCGCCGAGAAGCGGCAGGAGCTGGCGTCGGAATGCGAGATGGAGAACCGTTCTTTTGGAACCGACGACCTTCGCTGAGCTCGGTCTCAGCCCTAAGGTGCTCGCCGCGGTAGAGGCGGCCGGCTACACGACTCCCACGCCCATTCAAGCCCAGGCCATTCCTGTCGCTGTCACGGGCCGCGACGTGCTCGGCATCGCTCAGACCGGCACCGGCAAGACGGCGAGCTTCGTGCTGCCGATGATCACCCGACTCGAGACAGGCCGCGCTCGCGCCCGCATGCCGCGCTCGCTGATCCTGGCCCCGACGCGCGAGCTCGCCGCACAGGTGTCCGAGGCGTTCGAAAAATATGGCACCAACCACAAGTTGACGATGGCGCTGCTGATCGGCGGCGTCTCATTCGACGACCAGCTCGCCAAACTCGACCGCGGCGTCGACGTGCTGATCGCGACCCCCGGCCGGCTGCTCGACCATTTCGGGCGTGGCAAGTTGATGCTGATGGGCGTCGACATCCTCGTCATCGACGAGGCCGATCGCATGCTGGACATGGGCTTCATCCCCGACATCGAGAAGATCTGCAAGCTGCTGCCGCCTCGCCGGCAGACGCTGTTCTTCTCGGCGACGATGCCGCCCGAGATCACCCGTCTGACGCAGCAGTTCCTCAAGGATCCGCAGCGCATCGAGGCGGCACCTCCCGCGACCACCGCCAAGACCATCACGCAGAAGTTCTTTTTCTGCCGCGACGGCGAGGACTACGCCAAGCGCGAGATGCTCCGGCAACTCTTGAAGTCCGAGAGTGTCCGCAACGCGATCATCTTCTGCAATCGCAAGCGGGATGTCGCGATCCTGCACAAGTCGCTGGTCAAGCACGGATTCAATGCCGGCGCGCTGCATGGCGACATGGACCAGAAGAGCCGCTCTGAGACACTCGACAAGTTCCGCTCGGGCGAGATCACGCTGCTTGCGGCTTCGGACGTCGCGGCACGCGGCCTCGATATCCCCGACGTCAGCCACGTTTTCAATTTCGACATGCCCTGGGATGCGGACGACTATGTCCACCGCATCGGCCGGACCGGCCGTGCCGGAAAGGAAGGCTTCTCGATCGGTCTCGTCACCGCCGACGACATCAAGATCCTGAACGCTGTCGAGAAGGTCGCGGGCACCGCGCCTGAATGGATCGGTGAAGCCCCGGGCGAGGGTGATTTCTCGGAAGGAGGCCGCAAGCGCCGTGGTCGCGGCG
Organism: Devosia equisanguinis; assembly: GCA_945889015.1. Lineage (GTDB taxonomy): Bacteria > Pseudomonadota > Alphaproteobacteria > Rhizobiales > Hyphomicrobiaceae > CAMDBL01. The sequence goes on along the minus strand of CAMDBL010000042.1, from coordinate 14,288 downwards.
GCCGGCCCGGCGCAGATCGCCCGCCCCCGCGCCGCGACGCACGCGGCGGTCGCGGTGGCGAGCGCCGTGCCGGGGCCGAGGGCGAGCGGGAGCCACGCCGGGAGCGCGCCGACCGGGGTGGAGATCGCGGGCCGAGACCGGAGCGGGTGGCGCGCGAGCCGCGTCCCGTCGAGGCACACGGCCACTCGGACGCCCACGTCCAGCCAGCGATCGATCAGGCCGTGGATCAGCAGGGCTTCGTGCCAGATCGGGCAGTGCGTCCGGCACGATCGGAGCGTTCCCACCGCGCGGATCGTGGTGGTGAGCGGCAGGGCCGTTCCGAGCATTCCGATCAACGCGCCGCTCGGCCCGAGCAGTCGGAGCGTCCCGAGCGATCGGAGCGCCCGGCACGGCCGGACCGGGAACCGCGCGGCGAGCGGCCCGCCCACGACGGGCGTCGCGAGCGTCCCGCGCAGGAGCCGCGTGAGGCGCGTCAACAGAGCGAGCCCCGGCCGAGCCGGGAGCCGCGACAGCCGGCCGAGCCAAGGCAACATCAGGAGCGTCATCAGGAGCCGCGTCGCCAGGAGCAGCGCCGTGAGCGCGGCGAGGGGCGGCCCGGTGCTGTCGGTTTCGCCGACAACATCCCAGCCTTCCTGCGCAATCCACCGCGGCCAGCCAAGGTCAAGGTGTCCGGCTGAGGCGCCGAAATCGAAAAGGGGCCCGTCTGGGCCCCTTTTTTTATCCAGGCCGTCAACCGAAGATGCGTTCGCCCTGCTGGTCGACGATCTGCCTGCCTTTAAGGATCGCATAGTCGGCCGCGTCCTCCATCGAGGCGAAGCGGTCGGCGCGCACGTAGCGATGCTCGCGGCGGACCCCGTCGATCTCCTTTGAGATCGTTCCGGCGAGTTGGAACTGGCCGCCCTCGGGATAGGGCTGTGCCTCGATGCGGAAGCCGTTGTGCTCGACGCTCTTGGCCGTCTTCGGGCCAGCCGCTGCGGCCGGTGTCCCGTCTCCGCCGCCGAACAAGGATTTCCAGAAGGACATGGTGGGCCCCTTCTCGAAGGGTGATGGCTCGTCGCCGTTGGACCTGATCGAGATCAGCTAGCACGCTCGCGCCCGGCTGTGAAATGCGTCTCGCGACACCTGCCATGACGCTCGCTCGGCTTCCAACCCGGCCGCCACCTGATAAAGAAGGTCTTCTTCTTCTTTCCCCCATCAGGATCGACAAGCGAAAATGAACGTCAGACGTGACTTGGTCAGACTGGGATTGGACGTCGGCGGCACGTTCACGGACCTGGTGCTGCAGGACGGCGCAGGCAGGCTGACGGCGACCAAGGTGCCGACCACGCACGACGACCTCGTGCGGGGGCTGTTCGACGGACTGGCGACGCTCGCGGCGACGACCGGCGAGAGCGATACGGGCCTGCTGTCCCGCATCGACGTGATCGTGCACGGCACGACAGTCGCGACCAACGCCGTGCTGACAGAGACCGGTGCGCGGACCGGCCTGATCACCACGAAAGGTTTTCGCGACATCCTCGCCATGCGTCGCGGTCTGCGCGAGGCGTTCTACGACAACAAGTACACCGCACCCCATCCGTTGGTGCCTCGCTATCTGCGCCTCACGGTCGCCGAGCGCGTGACGGCGGCAGGTGAGGTGCTGACGCCCCTGGCGCTCGACGAGGTCCGCGAGGCGTGTGCGCTGCTCGAGCGCGAGCAGGTGGAGGCCGTGGCCATCGCCTTCATGCACAGCTACAAGAATCCGGAGCATGAGCGGCAGGCGGCAGCCCTCGTCCGCGAGATGATGCCTTGGGCCTTCGTCACGGCCTCGCACGAGATCCTCCCCGCGATCCGTCTCTACGACCGCTCCAGCACGACCGTATTCAACGCTTACACGGGTCCGATCGTGCATCGCTATCTCTCGAGGCTCGAGGATGCATTGCGCGGCAGGGGCTTTCGCGGCTCGCTGCTGATCATGCAGTCGAATGGCGGCATCACCTCGCCGGCCGAGGCGGCGCGTGCGCCGGCAAGGCTGATCCTGTCGGGCCCGGCGGGTGGTCCGGCGGCCGGCGTCGCCGCCGCCGATGCCTTGGGCTTCCGCGATCTCGTGGTGTGCGACGCGGGCGGCACCAGCTTCGAGGTGTCGCTGATTCAGAAGGGCGAGGCGCTGCTGCTGCGCGAGCAGGATGTTGATCGCCGCCGCATCGCGTTGCCGGCGCTCGGCATCCATACCATCGGTGCGGGCGGCGGCAGCATCGGCTGGGTCGACGGCGGCGGACTGCTGCATGTCGGCCCGCAGAGCGCCGGCAGCATGCCGGGGCCCGCCTGCTACGGCCGTGGCGGCGAGGCGGCGACGGCGACGGACGCGGCCGTCGTCCTAGGCTATCTCGACCCTGGCGGTTTCCTCGACGGCCGCATGCGCATCGACCGCGACCAGGCCGAGGCAGCGGTCGGCCAGCTCGGTGGCAGGCTCGGCCTCGATACGATCGCGACCGCGCGCGGCATGGTCGAGATCGTCGCCGCCAACATGGCCGCCGGAATCCAGACAGTGACGGTGAAGCGCGGGCACGATCCGCGCGAGCTGCTGCTGATCGCGGGAGGCGGCGCTGGGCCGCTGTTCGCCTGCCGGATCGCGGAGGAGCTGCAGATCCCCGCGCTGCTGGTACCCGCGATGTCGGCGACGTTGTGCGCGGCGGGGGCGCTTCAAGCCGATCTCGCCCACGACGACATGATACCGATCAACGGGCGGATCGACGAGGTGCCAGCGCAGCGCTGGCGTGAGAGCCTGGAGCAACTGCGCGAGCGCGGCGACACGTTGCTCGCGAGCGAGGGCGTGCTGCCGAGCAAGCGGGAGTTCGTCGCGGCCGCCGATCTGCGCTATGTCGGCCAGTATGACGACATCACTATTCCGCTGACTGCGGACGAATGGCGCGGCGCCGACCTCTCGGGGGTGCTCGAGCGCTTCCACCGGATGCACGACACGCTCAACGGCTACAGTTCGCCGGGGGCATCGTGCGAGGTGACGGCGTTGCACATGACCTCGCGCGGCCTCGTCGACAAACCGCCGCCGATGACGGTGGAGCGGCCCGCTCCGATCATGGCCACGGAGCGCCGCCGGCGGATCTGGCTGGACTCCGGCGCGGTCGACGTGCCGGTGCACGTCATGGCCGAGATGGTCCGCGGCCATATTGTCGAAGGCCCCGCAATCGTCGAGCTGCCCGGCAGCACGCTGGTGCTGCGCCCCGCTTTCAGCGCGGGCATCGATCGTGCCGGCAACCTGCTCGCTTTCCTCACCTCTCGCCGCGAGTTCGCGGTGCGGCTTTCACGGTGAACCCATGACCCACCCCACCGTCAGCATCGACCCGATCTCGATCTCGGTTTTCCAGCGCCGGCTGCGCACCATCACAGAGGAAATGGCGTTGACGCTGCTGCGGACGACGCGATCGCCGATCCTGCGGGAAGGCCGGGATTGCGCGACGGGCCTCTACGACCGCGACGGCCGCATGCTGGAGCAGACCGAGTACACGGCACTGCTCGGCTTCGCGCTGATGCCCTCGCTCAAGTTCATCATCGGTTACTTCGGCGACGACGTGAGCGAGGGCGACGTCATCCTGCACAACGACGTCTACTCGGAAGGCAACCAGCTCGCCGACATCGGCGTCTACAAGCCGATCTTCCGCGATGGCGTGCTCGTCGCCTGGGCCGCCGCCAAGGGCCATCAAGCCGACATCGGCGGCAGTGCGCCGGGCGCCTACAATCCGCGCGCGCTCGAGGTCTGGCACGAAGGACTGCGCATCACGCCCTTGAAGATCGTCGAGCGCGGCGTGATGCGGCGCGATCTCTGGGATTTCCTGATGGCCAATGTGCGCCTGCCGATCGTCGGCGAGGACCTGAAGGCCACCATGGGCGCCTGCACGGTCGGCGAGCGGCGGCTCCTGGAGCTGCTCGAGACCAAGGGCCTGATCTGGTTCGACACCTACAAGGAGGCGCTGCTCGATGCGACCGAGCGGCGCGCTCGCGCGGAGATCGCCAAGATCGCGGATGGCGTCTACTCCGGCGAGGCTTGGCTGTTCGACGACGCCGTGACGGTGGGCGAGCGGCACCGGATCAGCGTCAACGTCACGGTCGCCGACGACGAGATCACGTTCGACTTCACCGGCAGCGCGGCGGAGACCGCGGGCTATGCCAACTCCGCACTGCACGCGAGCACGTCGGGCTTGATCCTGTCGTTCCTGATGCTGATCGATCCGGACATCCCCCACAACGAGGGCCTGCTGCGGCCCGTCCACATGGTGTTTCCCAAGCCCTCGATCGTGAACTGCACGCTGCCGCACGCCACCTCCTACGGCAACCATCTCACCCATCAGATCGCCAACGCCGTTCACCGCGCGATGGCGGCTGCCCTGCCGAGGAAGGTGACCGCGGGCTGGGATCCGGCGCTGATCGTGATCCCTTCCGGCTACCGCAAAGAGACGGGGCGGCGCTACGTCGACTTCTGTCTGTTCTCGTGTAAAGGCGGCAGTGGCGGCACCTGGGGCGCCGACGGCTACGATCATATCGGCACGATCATGACCGGTGGTGCGCTCGCGGCCCAGGATCCCGAGGTGCACGAGGTTCAGAACCCGCACCTGATCGAGCATTTCGAATACTTGCCGGACTCGGCCGGCGCCGGTGAATGGCGCGGCGGCTATGGCGTCTCGGCGCGCTTTCGCATGGACGGCGAGAAGGTCATCGCCGTCACCATCGGCCAGGGCACCGAGCACGGCGAGGAGCCGCAGGGGCTGTTCGGCGGCAAGCCGGGCTCGCTCAATTCCGTCGTCTACCGGAAAGCCGACGGCAGCGTCGTGCAGCCGCGCCCGCACAATATCGAGTACGGCCTCGACGGCGCCACGGTCGAGCAGATCGCGGGCGGCGGCGGTGGCTACGGCGATCCACACGTACGCGACGTGGCGCTGGTGCTGGCGGAGGTGCGCGACGGGCTCCTGTCGGCGGCAAAAGCGGAGCGCGACTATGGCGTCGTGCTCGATCCGTCGTCCGGCGCGCTCGATGTCCAGGCGACGGCACGCCGGCGGGCAGCCACGGCGTGAGCCCTGCAACGCATTCGACGGACAGCGCCGCTGCAGTGCAGCATGCGGAATCACGACCACTTGATCGCGGTCGGCGGCCTCCGTCTTGTGCAATTCACATGCGCACAATAGCTTTTGTCCCGTGGGCTCGGCGCGTGCGCGACCCGATCCTGCATCGGTGCCCGGCATCCGGCCGCGAACTGCGACCAGCGAAGGACGACCCATGGCGAAGCTGAACGTGAATGGGAAGAGCATCGACGTGACGGTGGATGGCGACACGCCGCTGCTGTGGACGCTTCGCGAGCAGGTCGGCCTGACCGGCACCAAGTATGGATGTGGTGTGGGCCAGTGCGGCGCTTGTGCCGTTCACATCAACGGCGAGGTGCAACGCTCGTGCACGATCGCCGTCAAGGACGTCAAGGCTTCCGACAAGATCGTGACGATCGAGGGCATCTCCCGTAACGGCACGCATCCCGTGCAGCAGGCATGGCTCGCGCTCGACGTGCCCCAATGCGGCTATTGCCAGTCGGGTCAGATCATGGCGGCGATCTCGCTGTTGCGCAAAAAGCCCCAGCCGACCGACGAGGACATCGACGAGGCGATGACCAATATCTGCCGGTGCGGCACCTACCAGCGCATTCGCAACGCCATCAACCTTGCAGCGAACGGCGGACCGAAAGCGGTCTCGACCGGCGGCAGGAAGGCTTGAGGGGACATCGCATATGAGCCGATCCACGTTCACCAGCGCCGTCTCCGGCCCCACCGCCTCGCGCCGCGGCTTCCTGATCGGCGCGGCCGCGTCCGGAAGCGGACTGGCCCTCGGCATTCCATTCGCCACGGCCGCCACCGCGAAGCGCGGCAATGCGGCCGGTAGCGAGGTCGGCGCCTGGGTGGTGATCCGTCCGAACAACGACGTGATCATCCGGATCGCCCGCTCGGAGATGGGCCAGGGCACCTTGACGGGCCTCGCTCAGCTGGTCGCCGAGGAACTCGATTGCGACTGGAAGACCGTCAAGTGGGAGTATCCGACACCGGGCCGGAATCTCGCCCGCAAGCGCGTCTGGGGCGACATGTCGACGGGCGGCAGCCGCGGCATTCGTGGCTCGCACGAATATGTGCGCCAAGGTGGCGCCGCCGCTCGTCAGATGTTGATCCAGGCCGCGGCCGATGCGTGGAAGGTGCCGGCCGCCGAGTGCACCGCGGCCGAGGGGGTCGTCACGCACGCGCCGACGAAGCGCACCGTCAGCTACGGCCGGATCGCCACGGCCGCGTCCAAGCTTCCGGTGCCTGATTTCAAGACCATGAAGCTCCGCGATCCCAAGGACTGGAAGATCGCGGGCAAGCCGCTGAAGCGTCTCGACACCGCCGACAAGCTGACCGGCAAGCAGGTCTTCGGGATCGATCTCAAGCTTCCCGGCATGCTCAATGCCTCGATCCTCGACACGCCGGTACATGGCGGCCGGATCAAGAGCTTCGACGACAGCGCAGCCAGAGCCATGCCGGGCGTCCGCCGTGTGCTGCAGGTGGGCGACAGCGCAGTCGCGGTGGTGGCCGACACCTGGTGGCAGGCGAATACGGCTCTGGCGAAGGTCAAGGTGACCTACGAGGACAACACGCAGAGCACCAAGTTGACCACGGCCGGCATCGCCGAGATCCTGAAGGCCGGTCTCGAAGCCAAGGAGAATATCGCCATCGGCAATACGGCCGGTGATGCGGCTGGCGCCCTGGCGACAGCGGCGAAGAAGGTGGAGGCGGTCTACAGCACACCCTACCTGCATCACGTCACCATGGAGCCGATGAACTGCACGGCGCGCTGGGCCGACGACAAGTGCGAGGTGTGGGTGCCGACCCAGAACGGTGAGGCATCGCTTGCCGCCTGCTCGGAGGCCGCCGGTCTGCCGCCGGACAAGTGCGAGGTCTACAAGATCCACCTCGGTGGCGGTTTCGGCCGCCGCGGCGCGCAGGATTACGTGACCAAGGCCGTGCTGCTGGCGAAGCAGATGCCGGGAACCCCTATCAAGCTGCTCTGGTCGCGCGAGGAGGATATGCGCCAGGGCTGGTTCCGTCCGATGTCGCAGTGCAAGCTGCAAGCGGGGCTCGACGACAAGGGCAACCTGACCGCCCTCACAATGCGTATCTCGGGGCCCTCGATTCTCAACACGGTGCGGCCGCAGGCGATGGAGAACGGCGTCGACTTCATCACCTTCCAGGGACTGTGGCCGATCGACGGACCGCGCGGCCGCGAAGGCGGGTTCGGCTATGCGATCCCGAATTTCACCATCGACTACGCGATGCGCAACTTCCACGTCCGCGCCGGCTTCTGGCGCGGCGTCAACAACAACCAGAACGCCGTCTACGTCGAATGCTTTCTCGACGAGGTGGCGAAGGCGGCCGGCAAGGATCCGCTCGAGTTCCGCCGCGCGCTGCTGCAGAAGGCGCCCAAGCATCGCGCCGTCCTGAACGCGGTCGCCGCCAAGATCGGCTGGGGCTCGCCCACAGAGCCCGGCGTGTTTCGCGGCATCGCCCAGCAGATGGGCTTCGGCAGCTACGTCGCGGGCGCCGCCGAGGTGTCGGTGAACGAGCGTGGCCGCGTGAAGGTCCACCGGCTCGTGGTCGGCACCGACAGTGGCCACGTCGTCAATCCCGATCAGGTCGATGCCCAGATCGTCGGCTCGGTCGCCTACGGATTGTCGGCCACGTTCAACGAGGCGATCACCATCAAGGATGGCGCGGTCGTCGAGCAGAACCTGGACACTTACGAGATCATGCGGCTCGCCGACTTCCCCAAGGTCGAGACGGTCATCGTGCCCTCGGGCGGCTTCTGGGGCGGTGTCGGCGAGCCGACGATCATGGTAGCGGCTCCGGCCGTGCTCAACGCGGTTGCCGCCGCGGTCGGCAAGCCGGTGCGCGCGCTGCCGCTGAAAAACGTCAACGTGCGGGCTTGATCCCGTGAGGTCGACGGTTCGTGGATCACGGGTGGGCGCCCGGTTGTTGCTCGGCCTCGCGCTGGCGGCGTCGGCGACATCCACCGCCGCAGCCGAACTCGCGCCCTACCGCGTCTCCGGTGATGCGATCACCGAGCCGTTGGAGGGAATTCCTGGAGATCCGGAGCGTGGACGCCGGGTCGTGCTCGACCGTACCGTCGGCAACTGCCTGATCTGCCACGCCGTGCCGGAACCCGCCGAGCGATTCATGGGGAATATCGGGCCCGATCTCGCCGGCGTCGGCTCGCGCCTGACCACTGGGCAGCTTCGCCTCCGCGTGATCGACTCCTCGCGCATCGATCCGGCGACCGTGATGCCGCCCTACTACCGGATCGAGGGTTTGCTGCGCGTGGGGGTGTCCTGGCGCGGCAAGCCTGTCTTGACGAGCCGGCAGGTAGAGGACGTCGTCGCTTATCTCGCGTCGTTGGAGGTGTCCGAATGATCGGAGATCGTCGGATGAGCGCTGCCGGTTCATCCTCGGGGCCGACCCGTCGCGAGGCGCTGGCGGGAGCCGTTGCCATCACGCTCATGCCGCGCGCCGCGCTCGCCGACGACGCCGCCGACGTTCGAGCTGCGATCCAGCGCATCACAGGAGGCGCGCGACTGACGCCAGGTCGCGTCAAGGTCGAGATGCCGCCACTGGCCGAGAACGGAAATTCTGTGACGATGACCGTCTCGGTGGACAGTCCGATGACGGCGTCAGACCGGGTCACCTCGATCCACGTCGTGTCGGAAAAGAATCCGATCGCGGATGTGGTGAAGTTTCATCTCGCCCCGCGCGCCGGCCGCGCCCGAGTCTCAACCTCTATCCGGCTGGCGACGACGCAGACCATCACCGCGATCGCTGCGATGTCGGACGGTTCGTTCTGGTCGGGCACGGCGGAGGTGATCGTCACGCTCGCGGCCTGCACCGAAGCCGGTTGAGGAGGACGGCATGTCCATCACGCGGATCGTCGTTCCCACCGAGGTCAAAGCCGGCGCAATCGTCGAGATCAAGACGCTGATCCGCCACGAGATGGAGACGGGACATCGCCGCGACAACTTCGGCAAGCCGATCCCTCGCGACATCATCCATTCATTCGTCGTCACCTACTCGGGTGAGGAGATCTTCAGGGCCGAGTTGTTCCCAGGTGTCGCGGCGAATCCTTATTTCGCCTTCACGACGATCGCGACCGGGACGGGCGAGCTGGTGTTCACCTGGACCGACGACACGGGGCGCCAGACCGTCGAGAAGCGGATGCTGAAAGTCGTTTGATGAAAGTCCAGGGGCCTAGGTCTGATCGGCGGCCCCGCTCCCCTCTGCGGCGAAGGCGACGCGTAGGCGCAAGTGGCGCGGTCGCGGTGCTTCTTGTCGCTGTTTGCGGTTTCACGACCCATGCCCTGGCCCAGCAATCGCGACCGAACCCCCTGCCAGGCCGCACTTTCCAGTCTGCCGACACGCAGCAGCTCGAAGCCGACGAGGCGCGCAACCCGGGCTGGTTGTGGGTCGAGGAGGGCGCCAAGTTCTGGTCGCGCGCCGAGGGGACGGCGGCAAAATCCTGCGAGAGTTGCCATGGTCCGTTAAACACGGCCTTGACCGGCGTCGCGGCGCACTATCCGAAGTATGACGTGCCAGCGGGCGCGCTGCTCAACCTCGAAGGCCGCATCAACCGTTGCCGGACGGTCCATCAGGGCGCGCCGGGGCTGGCCTACGAGAGCAGCGAGTTGCTGGCGCTGACGGCGCTGGTCTCCTCTCAGGCTCGCGGCACGACGCGCCACGTCGAGATCACCGGTCGCGCCGCGCCGTTCTTCGAGGCCGGCCGTGCCTTCTGGCAGACCCGCCAGGGTCAGCTCGATCTCGCCTGTACGCAGTGCCACGACGGCCTTGCCGGCAAACACCTGCGTGGCGACAAGATCAGCCAAGGGCAAAGCGATGGCTGGCCTGGGTATCGCCTGGAATGGCAGACACTCGGCTCGCTGCAACGGCGGCTGCGCGCCTGCAGTCTCGGGGTCCGGGCGGAGGTGCTGGATTACGGCGCACCCGAGTATCTTTCGCTCGAGCTTTATCTCGCGTGGCGAGGCGAAGGGCTGGCGATGAGCGCGCCGGGTGTGAGACGATAGCGCTGCCTCCCTCGAGCGTTCAGGCGAGGCGGCCTTGTCTCGACAGCCATGATGGATGGGCGGCGATGATTACACTCGGTCCCGACGTCGTGCCCGTGCTTCGCATCTTCGACCCGAGCAAGGCGAAGGAGTTCTATGTCGACTTCCTCGGATTCGAAGTCGCGTTCGAGCACCGCTTCGGTGAAAACTTTCCGCTCTATTTCGGGATCACTCACTCACGGTGCACATTGCACCTCAGCGAGCACCACGGCGATGCCGCGCCCCATGCCCACGTCAGGATCAGGACGACCGGACTCGATCAATTCGTGGCCGCGTTGCAGGCCAAGGATTACCGCTATGCGAAGCCGGGTCGTCCCGAGACCACGCCGTGGGGCAGCCGCGAGATCACCGTCACCGATCCGTTCAGCAACCGATTGACCTTCTACGAGCAGCCTTGAGAGGCCACCTTTCGTCGTCTGCACGGCCTTCGTCGATTGAGGCTAGGTTGCACTCACCGGCTGGAACAGCGCCTCGACCATCGCCGGCGTCACGTCCTCGAGCCGCGAAGGGCTCCACTTCGGGCTCTTGTCTTTGTCGACCAGCAGCGCGCGAACACCCTCGATGAACTCGCCGTGCTCGTAGAGATGCGAGCACAGCCGGAGTTCGACGTCGAGCGCCTCCTCCAGCGTGCCGAGCTTGCGCGCCCGCGTGATCGCGGCCAGCGTCGCCTTCATCGCCAGCGGCGAGCGCACCTCGAAATCGGCGAGCGTCTTCTTCGCCCAGTCCGACGTCATGCCGGCGAGCGCATCGCGGATCGCCTCGACGCTGTCGTGGCGGAAGGCCTTGTCGATCTCGGCGCGATGGTCGGCGAGATGCGAGGGGTGCGGCGCGGCGGCGGCCTGCGCGATGGCGACGGAGACCGGTTCGCGCGTCTTGCACAGCACCTCGATCAGGGCCGGGAGCTTCGCGGTGGCCACCATCGTGTCGGCGAAGCCCGCATACAGTGCATCCGCGGCGTTCATGCGGTGTCCCATCAGCCCGAGATAGGGGCCGGTTGCGCCCGGCGCCCGCGACAGGAGCCAGGTGCCGCCGACGTCTGGGATCAGCCCGATGGTGGTCTCCGGCATCGCCAGCATGCTTTTCTCGGTGACGATGCGATGGCTGGCGTGCCCGGAAAGGCCGATGCCGCCGCCCATGACGATGCCGTCCATGATCGGAACGAACGGCTTCTTGTAACGGTGGATGAGCGTGTTGAGGCGGTACTCGTCGCGCCAGAAGGTACGTGCGAAGCCAGAGCCCTCGGTCCGAGCGTCGTACAGCGAGCGCACGTCGCCGCCCGCGCACAGCCCTCGCTCGCCGGCCCCGTCGAGGATGACGAGGTCGACAGCCTGATCGGCTTGCCATGCCAGCAAGGCCCGCTCGATTTCGCCGACCATCGGATAGGTCAGCGCGTTGAGCGCCTTCGGCCGGTTCATGGTGATGCGGCCGGCGCGGCCTTCGCGGCGAATGAGGACGTCGCTGTCTTGGCTCATGGTGTTGTTTATCGCCCGATTGACATTGGCGCGCAGTTCTAGCTGGCGGGCGCCAGCTTCGCCACCAAGAACTCGCCACCAGGAAAGCGGCTGGCCCTCACCCGGCTCGCCCGACCCTGGTCCAGCGTCCGAGCGCGACGATGACGACGACGAGGCTCGCGAACCCGATCTCGCGCAGGCCAACATGCTCACCGAGCAGCAAGGCGGCACCAGCCAGCGCCACGAACGGCTGCACCAGTTGCACCTGCGAGACCTTGGCGATGCCGCCGATGGCGAGCCCCTTGTTCCAGGCGAAGAAGCCGAGGAACATGCTGAAGACGGAGACGAACGCGAACCCGCCCCAGGCGCGCGCCGAGGCAGCCCAATTGATCGGCGGAGCGATCCACCAGAACGCCAGCGCCAGGAACGGCGCCGACATCACCAACGCCCAGCAGATCACCTCCCAGCCACTGCGCCGCCGCGACAGCTCGCCGCCGAAGGAATAGTTGATCGCGCCAGAGATCGCGGTCGCCGCCAAAAGGAAGTCGGCCCAGTGGAAGCCCGCGGCCCCCGCGCCCGAGATCAGCGTGTAGGCGACGACCACGGCCATCCCGGCGATGCCGCAAAGCCAGAATGCCAGCGAGGGGCGCTCGCCGGCCACCACCACCGAAAGCATCGCCGTCAGTAGCGGCATGGCGCCGAGCACGATGCCGCCGTGCGATGCCGGCGCGTGCTGCATGGCGAAGGCGAGCAGCAGCGGGAAGGCGACCACCGCGGTCAGGGCGTAGATCGAGAACCGCAGCCATTCGGTGGGCGGCGGCATGCGCGAGCCGGTGACGAGCAGCGTCAGGGTGGCGAGCCCGGCCGCGATCAGCGCCCGACCGATGGTGATGAAATAAGGATCGAGCTCCGTCACCGCCATCCGCGTCATCGGAATCGTGGTTCCGAACACCAAGACGCCAACGAAGCCGAGGACGTAGCCGCGCATCTCGAGCGCGCGGGAAGATTGCTGTGTCGCTTGTCTGGAACCGGTGGCGGGCGGCGCGGTCATCACTGGCTCACGATAGGATCGTCGCCCCGCCGCGGCTCGTTCCGCGGCCGGCCAGTGTATCAATGCCAGGACATGCGCAAGGGCAAGGCATGGTTTGGCATGCCTCGTCGCCTGCTCGGTGCATGACTTTCTCGAGGCCGGCTCAGCGCTGCGCCTGTTTGACCGTCAGGTTGACGATCTGCACGCGACGGTTCTCGGCGGCAAAGGGGCTTGCCGGGTTCTTCAGCCGCTCCTTGCCGAAGCCCATCGGCACCAGCATCGCCTTCTCGATCCCGAACTTGGAGACGAGGTAGTCCCGCACCGCCTCCGCGCGGCGTTGCGACAGCGCGAGGTTGATCTTGGCCTTGCCTTTGGCGTCCGTGTGACCAGCGACCATGTAGGTGCCGCCCTTGAGCTCGGGACTGGTCAAGGCCCGGCCGAGCGTGTCGAGCGTCGGCACCGCCTGCGGACCGACGACGGCCGAGTTGAAGTCGAACGTCACCTCCATGTCGATGGAGGGCTGGCTGACCGTGATGTTCGCGATCTCGGTGCGCTCCTTGACGGAGAATGCGCGCGACCCCTTGGCCTGCAGCGATTTGATGAGAGCATCGAGCCGCCCGGCCTTGGCGGCGTCCGCGGCAGGTGCCTTGGCGGCCGAGGCGGCGGGTGCCGCCGAGCGGGTGCCTGCCGCGCCGAGCGCGTCGATCAGTTGTTTCTCCGACGGGGTCTGCGCCAGAGCCGGCGACAGGCTCGCCCAGGACCAGACCAGCAGGCTCAACGCCAGCCCGCAAGTTGCCGTTGTTCTCGTCATGGCCACGTGTCTCCTTCTGACAGCGTCTCGTTTCATCTGCGCGGACCTGGGCACTGTGCTCGAGTGTACCCCGACCGGGCTATGGCTTGGTCCTGCGGCGGACGCGATGGTTAGGATTCCCGGGATGGTGCTCGAAGCCGGCCATCCACGAACGTCAGGTTGTCCTGACGCCTGGGGAAAGGTTAACCGCAGCGCGTCGCGCATGACAATTCCGCACCTGGCTCGAGGCCAGGTTCGGCTCGCGAACGCGATGCCTCCGGTCGGTGTAACGGCATGCGGCAATACACGCTGTTCCGGCCGGAACACCGTCGCCAGTCGCGAGCAGCGGGGACGCGGATCGCGTCACGTCTTTGCATCTTAACGAATTGTATTCGTCTCTGTGCCAATCAAGATCAGTCGACTTTTGTAAATCTCTGGTATCGATCCGGCGAGTATTCGACCTCTGTGTCGCCGCAACTACACTGTCATCATTTGGTTGCCGGGGCCTGGACCCGAATCTGCGAAGCGTATAGTGCGTTAAGTCAATATTGAGTCGCTTGTTCCGCGTTGCGTGTACATGTGCGCCGGGTCCGCATTCTGGGGCCGGTCTGTATCAGCCAACGCGGGGGCCGACGGATGCTTCGGGATTATAGATTTTCTCTGACCGCCGGCTGCGCCGCGGTCGCACTGGTAGCCGTCTGGGGCGAGCCAGCTTTCGCCGTAGTGGATGGTTGCGGCGCCACCGTTGCCAACGTGGCTAATGGTCCTCCGTCCATTACTGCGAGCGAATTCTCGACCTCTCAGGCGCTCGAACTCATCCGCCGCCGCCGTCTCGCTGTGGCCGAGGCC